>JADYYL010000103.1 GCA_020853655.1 Deltaproteobacteria bacterium | reverse complement strand
TGCAACGTGCCGCTACTTTCACGTCAAGCAACCCAGTCTGAGCAGCCAGCAGAATAAAACTCAAAACAACTCTGAAGATCGAGAGCGCGAAACACACCCCGTCGGGGCGCCTCACGAATCCATCTCCTCCGGCCCTTCACCGGATTGAATGTCCGTCGCTGTGCCGATGGGTACCGTAAGCCCTACCACCCCGCAAGGGTATTTTTACATCTCGACCCGAACACCCACCCCTCACACGTGGATCTTCCAGCATGGGCTTGATAATAAACTGGGGAGCAACAATGGAACTCACCAACGATGAAAAGTAGCCCCTCACCCGAACAGTTCGACGATCTGTATAAGATCCGTCATTCGCTCGCTCACGTCATGGCACAGGCGGTTCTCCAGATCCGACCGAACTCGCGGCTCGCCTTCGGCCCGCCAATTGACACGGGGTTCTACTACGACTTTGAATTGAGTGCCCCGCTGACGCCCGAGGATTTTCCCGACATCGAGAAGCGGATGCGGCGGATCATCAACGAGAAACAGGAGTTCTCGGAATTCTCGCGGACCGCGGCGGAAGCGGTCGAACATCTAAAATCGATCGGCGAGCAGTATAAGGCAGAGTATTGTGCTGAGCTCGCAGCAGGCGGCGAAACCTCCATCGGCTTCTACAAGAACGGTCCTTTTGAAGACATGTGCCGGGGCCCTCACGTCGCCAACACGAGCGCGATTCCGGGCGACTGCTTCTCCATCGACAGCATCGCAGGTGCGTATTGGCGCGGCGATTCGAACCGACCCCAGCTCACCCGCCTCTACGCACTTTGCTTCCGATCCAAGAAGGAGCTCACGGAATACAAGGAGCGTCGGAAGCTCGCCGAGGACCGCGATCACCGTAAGTTGGGTGCGGAGCTTGAGATCTTCCGCATCGTCGATGACGTTGGCCCTGGACTTCCGTTCTGGATGCCGAACGGCACTGTGATCCGTGAGGAGATTGAAAAGTACGCGAAGGAAACGGAGTTCCTTGCTGGCTACCAGCGCGTGGCGACCCCGCATATCACGAAGGAGAACATCTTCTTCACCTCCGGGCACCTCCCGCTCTACAAAGACTCGATGTTTCCGCCGATGAAACTCGAGGATGAGGAGTCATACTACCTCAAGCCAATGAACTGCCCGTTCCATCACCAGATCTACAACGCCCGGCCGAGAAGCTATCGGGAGCTACCGCTCCGCTACACGGAGTATGGGCACTGCTACCGCTACGAAGACTCGGGCGCGCTCACTGGCTTGCTCCGGGTGCGAATGCTGACCATGAACGACGCGCATATCTACTGCACGCAAGATCAGATGCGCTCCGAGTTCAAGGCAGTACTCGAGCTGAACGATCGATACTTCGCGAAGTTCCGCATCGAGAACTATACGTTGCGCCTCTCCACCCACGATCCCGAGAATCGCACGAAGTTCGTCGACAACCCCGAAGCATGGAAGTTCTCCGAGAAGGAGCTTCGAGAGATCCTCGATGAGATCGGCGTTCCGTATGTTGTGGGACCCGGCGAAGCCGCCTTCTATGGGCCGAAAGTCGACGTGCAAGTGAAGAACATCCTCGGTCGCGAAGAAAGCACTTCGACCGTGCAGCTCGACTTTGCTCAACCGGCGAGCTTTGGACTTCGCTACGTCGGAGCGGATGGAAAGGAGCACATGCCTTACATCATTCACCGTGCCCCACTCTCGACCCACGAGCGGTTTATCTCATACCTGCTCGAGTTCTACGGTGGCGCGTTTCCAACGTGGATGTCCCCCGTCCAGGTGGCCATCATTCCTATCAGCGAGAAGTTCCTCGAGTACGCGGAGTCGCTTCGCACGCGGCTGTTCGGCGAGTTCGTCCGGGTAGAAGTCGATAGCTCGTCGGAGTCGTTCAACAAGAAGATCCGCTCGAATGTCACGCGAAAGATCCCGAACATTCTCGTCATTGGCGGGAAGGAAGCGGAGACGGAGTCAGTGACCTGGCGCCGCTATGCCGTGCAAGAACAGCGCACCCTCAAGTTCGATGAGTTCGCAGCGATCCTTCGCAAGAACATTGCCGAGCGTGTGATGGATAACTTTGCCGACGTTCCGCTGGGATAAGAGTTAGCGAAGTTTCTTCGCGTCGCGGACCAACAGATACGGAGGTCCCGCGAGAATCTCCTTGAGATAGTCGCGCATCTGGTCGCGCGTTGAGCGTCCATTCGGATCGCAAATGAGTCGGCCGTTCGCATCGGTGTAAGGCGACACAGCAACGGGAATCGGCTGATCCGGTGACCCTCCCTTCATTCCTGAACTGGGAGCCGCCTGACAAGCTGCATTCAACGTTGCCGTGACGTCGGCGGGCACACCCGCGGCAAGGCACGGTGTCCGGATGGCCCCAAACACCCCACCCGTTGCTCGAACAGCGCGATAGAGACGCGCAGGATCTGCGTAAAACGGCCTTGTCATGCTCCACGGTTCCCCGCGCGCGTCCAGCGTCGCGAGCAACGTCCATGAACCGGTCGCCTCGTCGACCATCATCACCGGCGGATTCACGGCGCGCGCTTCTCGTTCGGTCCGACACGAATTGGGATTCAGCACGCTCTTCGAAAGGATGGTGTGCGGACGCGTCATCGTTCCGACCTGGATGAAACTAAACTCAACCTCATTCGGCACGTATTCGTTGGCCAGAATACTCTCCGTCTCCGCCATCGCCGCCTGATAATCTGTTTCGAGGCGTCCGCAGATGCGATTGCTGTCACAGTCGGTGAGGCCCGTTCCGATCATCGCCACGAAGTTGCGAGCCCGCGCGGCGTCAGGATCCGCCCTCAGCATTGCGAGCGCTTTCTTCAGAGCTTCGGGATAGTTGGCACCGCTTTCGTGACGCGGGAAGAAGAAGTAGTTCTCCATTCGCTTGTCTTTCTGGCTTGGCGTCATCGCATCCATGAAACTCGAATAGGCGGGATCGCTGGTGTCGGAAAGAGGCAGGGTTCGCAAGTCGATACCCGCACTTCGATCGAACCCAATGACTCCGAACTTATCCATCGGAAGCTTGTGTGACTGCGCCTCGGAAAGGAACGCGTAGAGGCCGTGAACCACTGTCGTCAACGGCTCGGGGCCGTAGGAGTATCCCCCTGTCACATTCCCCTCGCGCACGTCGACGAGATACGCGTGATTC
>JADYYL010000102.1 GCA_020853655.1 Deltaproteobacteria bacterium | reverse complement strand
GAGTTCTTCCGTCGGACCTCGCGCCCATACGACGTTCTCGCCGAGGACGCTATGGAAGGGAACGAGGTCGTGGTCAGCGGAGAACGGAGTTCCGGTTCCGGCTTTTTGTTGTATATCATCGGGGCTCTGATCGGAGGGATTGCTCTCCTGGTCGTGATCTTCCGCATCCGGGCTCGGGCCGAGCCTACGGGCTTCTCGGTGGGCGATACGTCGACAGGCGACGATCTCCTGCAGAGCCAGATCGCTCCGAGCACTGACGAGGAAGTATCCTCAGATAAGCTCGTCCCGATGCGCGTCGTCAAAGACCGCGGACGAGGTGCCCGAACGGCACGAGGATAGCTTCGGTTTCACATACACTTTTTGGCGCCTCATGCGGATCGCTTGGTATTCCCCATTGTTCTTTCGTGGTTGGTGTCGCTCTGCGCTCTTCACCGAGGAGTGCTTACGAGCTGCTCGGGATTGGGATGTCGAACTGTTCGTGGATGACGCGGATTGGACTGAGGTGCTCAAAACGTTCTCGCACCCGGATCCCATGTCCGGCGTCTCTTGGGGGCGGTTTCGGATTTTTCATCATCTCAATGCGTTTGAGCGAGACTCCGCAAATCCGTTCGACCTCTTCGTCTATCAGATCGAAAATTCTGTGCGGACGACTTTCGTCCGACACGTGTTTCCCATTTTTCCAGGCGTCACGATCTTCCACGATCTTTCGCTGTCGAAGCTTCCCACAGAAGTTCGGTATCGAGAACTCAGCGAGGAACCGGAGGAAGTGGCGGACGATGAGCGGAGTCTTCGTTTGCTCGATTTTCGTCGTCGAGGGTGGGGGAGTAAACTCTTCGACGAAGAGACGCCGGATGTGTTCCGGCTCGCTGGCGAGACAACGGTCTGCGCGGCCAAGAATGTTCACGCATTGAATGATCTCCGCTCGCAGTGTCCGGATGCGGCGCTCGAGCTGATTCATACGCCAATAGAACCACTGAGCGATGTCGGCGTTGAGCAGGCACGCCGAGGTTTCCGACAGAGTCGGGGCATGTCGCCCGATGATTTCGTCATCGCTTGCTCGGCTGAGAGTCTTGTTGAGGATCGGGCAAAGCTCATTCTTGATACCTTCCGGTCGTTCTCCGTCAGTCAGCGCAGAGCGTCTCCTCGCCTGCTTTGGATTGCATCCGGAGAGCGTGGCGTGCAACGTGCCGAGCAACTCCTCGCCCGTCTCCCCGCGGACCTCAGTTCACGAACACAAGTGGAACTCGCTCCCGACCGGCACGAACTCGAGCGGGCGTTAGCGGCGAGTGATGTCTTCGTCGCGCTGCGCTTCGAGACGAGGCACGACATCGGCCTCCCAACGTTGATTGCACTTGCCTGCGGCACTCCGGTAGTCGCGAGCGAGTTCGGGCCGATTTCGGAGCTTCCTCCTGGAGTCGTCATCACCCTCCCTCCGGGCAAAGGGGAACGAGAGGGATTTGCCGAGGCGCTCGACTCCCTTGCGTCCAATACCGCCCTGCGAAACCAACTTCGTTGTGCCTCAAAGGAATACCTCCAAAACGTAAGCAGTCCCGCATCTGTGATCGCAACAATCGAAGCGATTGCTCGGAGACATCGACCTCTGTTGACCGAGGCGCTCGCTCGAACTCGTCTTCAGCTTGCCGGTGCGGAGAAGGGGATTCTCGAAGGCTGCGAGGAGTTGTTTGGCCCCCTCGGCTTTCGTTCGCTCGGAACCTCTGACATACGAGAGGAACGATGACCCTCCCTATCGATTCGCTTGCCGTCGTTCTTCCACGCTATGGGCGCAGCCTGGGTGGTGGCGCGGAAGCTCTGACGAAAGCGCTTGTTGAGCAGATTGCCCCGCAGTGCTCACGTTCCCGGCGGCTGCGGCGGCTGGAAATCTGGACGACCTGTGCCATTGACCACCGAACTTGGGAGAACCACTTCCGCCCCGGCTCGACGCTCGAAGAGGGAATTCTCGTTCGCCGTTTCCCGGTCGATCCCCGGAATCTCGATGTGTTTATCCGTGCGGAACTTGCGATGCGAGATTCTCGACCGTTGACGGTCGAGGAACAACTCGACTGGATGGCAAACAGCGTGAACTCGAGCGCGCTGTATGCTCACATCGCAAAACACGGCAAGGAGTTCGACGCGCTGCTTTTCGCCCCTTATCTTTTCGCGACCACCTTTTGGGGGTCTCAGATCTATCCCGATCGTTCAGTGATCATTCCGTGTTTGCACAATGAACACTACGCATATCAAGACATCATCCGCGTGATGCTCCGAGAGGTTCAGGGACTCATCTTCAACGCACACGCAGAGCAAGACCTGTGTCGAGAGTTGTGTGGCGAGACGGTCGCAGCGAAGGGCGTCGTCGTTGGAATGGGGTTCGAGCAGCCGACACTCGCACTGGATGAGGACGCCGGCGCCAAATTGCGCGCGAAGTATAAACTCGATACGCCGTATCTGCTGTACTCCGGGCGTAAAGAGACGGGCAAGAATCTCGATCTCCTCATCAATGCTTTTGAGCGGTTTGAATGTGATTGCGCGGATACTCTGCAGCTCGTGCTCATTGGATCCGGGGAAGTGCACTTCCGCGATGCGCTCCCATCGAACGTGCGCGACTTCGGGTTCGTGTCGGAAGAGGAAAAGCGACTCTTGATGCGCGGAGCACTCGCCCTGGTTCAACCGTCGGTCAATGAGTCATTCTCGATCGTGCTGATGGAGTCGTGGCTTGAGGGCGCGCCGTCGATCGTGCATGCCCAGTGCGCCGTGACACGGCAGCACGTCGTGGAATCCGGTGGTGGTTTATACTTCAGCGACGAATCCGAACTGCATGAGATCATGCGCCTGCTTCTTGGTGCACCGGAGCTTCGAGATCATCTCGGGGCTTCGGGACGAGAGCATGTCAAGCGCGTCTACGATTGGGAGGCGGTGATCGATCGGTTGTGCGAGGCGTTTCGGCACTTCAAGCTCGGTCGAACTCAGGCGACCGAAGAG
>JADYYL010000101.1 GCA_020853655.1 Deltaproteobacteria bacterium | reverse complement strand
GTTTTCTTTGCTTTGTTGTTTTTTCTGCCTTTGTTTGGTGCTGCGTCGGGCAGTTTACTCTCCGAACTTTCTCCAGAGATTTCCGAACCGAATCCGATCCTCTCTATAGCTCGCCACGCGGTCTCAAGCTCGCAACGCGGTCTGAACGGAAGGTTTCAATGAACGGGAGTCCTAGAGAAACTCTCAGCGGAGAGTTCAGTCAGTGTTTGGATATGAATGCTCAGCGCCACGTTGAGCGACCTCGCCGCCGGTAGAGTCCCCACCGGCATGGCCCCTCGTCATCTACCTCGCAGACGAGACGCCAAGAATTTTGAGCAATTTTTTTTAATAGTGCTGCGAGCGAACTGGAGTGAGCGAGTCTATGTCGATGGAAACGATGAATCTTGCCGAGCTGAAGAAGTATACGATCGCCGATCTGACGAAGCTCGCGCATGACTACAATATCGAGAACGCGAGTCAGTTGCGGAAGCAGGAGCTGACCTTCGCATTACTCGAGGCCCAGGCGGCCAACAACGGCCAGATTTACGGCTCCGGCGTGTTGGAGACACTGCCCGACGGATTCGGTTTCCTCCGAGCACCCGATTACAACTACCTGCCAGGACCGGACGACATCTACGTCTCTCCCGCGCAGATCCGCCGATTCGCGCTTCGCACGGGCGACACCGTTGCCGGGCAAATTCGTCCGCCGAAAGAAGGGGAGCGATATTTTGCGCTGCTCAAGGTGAACGAGATCAATTTCGAGCCGGCGGATCAGCAAGGGGAAAAGATCCTCTTCGACAACCTGACACCGCTTTACCCACAGCGCCGTTTCAAAATGGAAACGGATGCCGACCAGTATTCCACGCGAATCATCGATCTTCTTTGCCCCATCGGAATGGGACAGCGTGCGCTGATCGTTGCTCCGCCGCGGACCGGGAAGACGATCTTGATGCAAGAGATCGCAAACGCGATCACGCGCAATCATCCGGATGTCGTGCTCATCGTCCTGTTGATTGACGAGCGTCCCGAGGAAGTGACGGACATGCAACGCAATGTGCGTGGCGAAGTCATCAGCTCGACCTTCGATGAGCAGGCGACGCGACACGTTCAAGTTGCAGAGATGGTCATCGAGAAGGCGAAGCGGCTCGTTGAGCACAAGCGAGATGTGGTGATCTTGCTCGACTCGATTACCCGCCTTGCTCGTGCATACAACTCCGTCGTTCCGCCGAGCGGAAAGATCTTGTCTGGTGGTGTCGACTCGAATGCGCTTCACAAGCCGAAGCGGTTCTTCGGTGCGGCTCGAAACATCGAAGAGGGCGGAAGCCTCACGATTATCGGAACCGCGTTGATCGATACGGGTTCTCGAATGGACGAAGTGATCTTCGAGGAGTTCAAGGGAACCGGTAATATGGAGTTGGTTCTCGATCGGAAGCTGATCGAGCGACGAATTTTTCCGGCCATGGACATCAACAAGTCCGGCACGCGAAAAGAGGAGTTGCTCATGGCCGAGGACGACCTTCAGCGCGTCTGGCTCTTGCGCAAAGTACTTACTCCGCTCAATGTCGTTGATGCCATGGACTGGCTCAAAGAGAAGATGCGCGGGACCAAGAGTAACCGCGAATTTATGGATATGATGAAGGGCTAATGGATCCCAATAGGGGTTCACGCCTTTCTCGCAGGGTGGTGGAAAAGTCGTCTTTCGGACGACTTTTCCAGTTTGAGTAACTTTGCGGTCGCGAAGAATCGCGCAACCCTGCTCGATATGCGGGAGAGGTCTTTCATGACGACACCAGAGATCGAGGTTGCATCCTTCGGCAGGAAACTGACGAATGGGGCTGCATGGTTCTGGGCTGTCATATCGAGCGCCGCGTATCGGTTCTATTGGGATGATTGCTTCTCCCGTGCGTCGGCTCTCGCATATGCAACGCTTTTCGCTCTCGTTCCGGTTTCCGCGCTCAGCTTCTCGATGTTCGCGGTATTTGGCCTGAGTGGCCATGACGTTGGGCGGGCAGTGAAGACCATTCTCGACCAGCTCCTGCCCGTTTCGACCAACGAACAGATAACCGAGCTCGAAAGTCAGATCTTCTCGCACTTGCAACTCTTCGCATTCAACGTCCAGGCGTTGAATACGGTGAGTATCGGCGTGCTCGTCTTCACGAGTATCGCGCTTCTGAATACCATCGAAAGCGCGCTAAACGTCATTTGGCGTTCGACGTCGAATTTGAGCCTGTTCTCGAAGCTGACGAGCTTTTGGACTGTGCTGACGCTGGGACCTCTGCTTATCGCGCTCTCCATCTTCTGGACCACGCAGGTCGATGCATCTGGATTTGGTCGTGAATACAGCACGCTGTACTTCCTTCTCGTTTCGTACATCATTCCGACCATCGTCACTTCGCTTGCGCTCTCTATCCTGTTTTACAAATTGCCGGCGGCGAGAGTCGGCGTCGGGGATGCGATGCTTGGCGCCGTTGTCGCGGCGGTTCTATTCGAGCTTACGAAGCGCGGATTCGCATATTACGTCGGAATCTCGACGACCTACAGCACGATCTACGGCGTGGTCGCATCAATTCCTTTGTTCCTCTTCTGGCTCTACGTCACGTGGGTCGTGATCCTCTTTGGAGCGGAGATTAGCTATCAGTCCAGTTCCATTCACATACTGAGCGGGCTTCGGCGGTTCGCAACGGAACTTGGGGAAGTTGGGGCGCTCATCGGGCTGCGACTTCTCCTCCCGTTCGGCCGGGCCTTCTTGCTCGGAAAGAGTCCTCCGACGGAGGGTGAGGTCGCAATTGAAGCGGGTTCCGACCCCGTTCTCGTGCGGACCTGCCTGAACGTGCTATCAGATGCGAACATCTTGACCGCGCTTGATGAAAAAACGCACTCCCGTGCGCTCGCCCTGGCGCCTGATAGAATTACGGTCGACATGGTTCTTGAGACGTTTCGATCGAAGGAATATCGAAAGCGGATCGAGAAAGGACTTGAATCGGTAAAATCGAACGCACTCTTCGAGCTTCTCCAGCGCGGGTCGCGTGGAGGAAAGGTGATTGCGACACTGACGCTGGCTGAACTGCTGACGTTGGAAGCGAACGGTGAAGAGAAGGCCAAATGACGCATCAAGAGAACAATTCGCTCAAACGAGGGCACTATCGACTCACCGCACGAACGGAGAGCGCGATGTTCATGCACAGCCCGCGAGGAGCGGAATACTCAGAGATTCGTTCATCTGCGCTCCGAGGGATGATGCGTTACTGGCTTCGTGCCGCCCTCGCTCGATCAGCCAGCCTGGAGGAACTGCGAACCTTTGAGCGGTTCGTGTTCGGGGATGAATTAACCGGGACGCGGCTCTCCATACGGACCGACGTCGCTCAACGATACGAAGAGATCTGCACGAAGCGCTCTCCGGTCCCCCACAAGCTCGTGCCGTTGAGCGGTGCAACGGACGTTGTGGCTTCTGACAGCGATCCAACGACGGCGCTCACTTCGGAGGCGAGCTCGCCACAGCCGACAGAAGCAACGACGGCAGATGCCGGTTCCGCACAAAAATCCGACCCACGAAAGAATCGGCCGCAGCGGCCCGAGCCCTTTCCTCTCGTTTCCTCGATTAATCCGGGAGTTGACCTGCACGTGACTTTGAGCGCAACAGGCGCTGCGAGCGACGACGCCCTCGAGGCGGCTCTCGCCGCATTGTGGCTTGCCGCAAACCTTGGTGGATTTGGGACCCGAAAGCGGCGGGGTGCGGGTAGTCTCTCGATCGTTGCAATCGAACCTTCGCATGCATTCTCAGTGCCTGAGAGTGAAGGCGTCTTCCCATCAGCCGCGGAACTTTCAACATTTTTGTCGATGGGGCTCCGTTATGCTCGATCGACGCTCTCCAGAATATTCGCGATTCACGGCAAGAGCGGGGGCACGCCCGATCTGACGATCCCGTATCTTGCCGGTGCGTTCCAGGTCTCTGTCGCCGCGGTTGACGGCGGCGACGAGGAAGAGATTCGGCGTTCGCTCATGCTCTCACTTCGCGAGTTCAAGAATCCCGCGTTCGGGCTTCCGTTGAAACTGAACGGTCAGTTCGTCGTTCCGGAGAACACGCCGAAAGGCCGTCGCGTTCGCTTTGCGTCTCCACTGTGGATTCGAACAGTAAAAACCGCGAGTGGGTATGCCGTCGTCACGACGTTGCTTGATCCACTTCCGCACGCTCCGGGCCTCGACGCCGGGAAAATAACGGGCTTCCTTGAGAAGCTCGGTGCTGCAGTACTTCCGGAGGTAAGCGCATGAGCACGAGGAAACCTATTATTCTTGCTGTGCAGAGCCCGCTCCATGTGGGTACGGGATCACGGATCGCCGGGTCTCGTCTCTCCTTCGCACCCTGTGTGCGAGACGAGGGTCGCGCTCCGATCGTTCCTTCGTCGACGCTATCCGGAGCACTCGCACGACGAATCGCATCTTCCCGCCGAAAGGGCGGCGTTACCGCTTCGCCCATCTCGATAGACTGTTCTTCCGCCGAGGTTGCGTTGTTTCCGTTTCGAACGGCGAGAGGCGTTTTCGTTTGGGGAACAACCGCGTCTCGACTCGGTCGTTTGTTGCTCAGTGTGCGCGCGCAGGCGAGTGTTCCCGAGACGCTTCCTGTCACTCGGAACGAAGTTCTGGTTTCTGAGACGTTCTCGAGCGCGGAAGGGGGGGAACTGTTTCTTGAGGAGTATGCTTTCCGAGCTGTGAAGCATGCCGAACTGAGCGCAACGCTTCTTGCTGTCGCGAACGCTGTCTTCGGCGAGCAAGACTCGTTTTTCCGCGAGCGCTTGCTCAATGGTACGGCACTTCTTGCTGACGAAAGCTTTTCGCAGCTTCTCGAGATCAGCACCGAGGTGGCCGAAGCGTTTCCGGTTGACGCCGCCACCAAGCGATCGCATGGGCGGGTCGACACGATCGAGTGCTTACCAGCGGAGACGGTGCTCACCGCCGAAGTGTCGGAGAGTGCAGAATTAGAACCACTTCGCCCCTACGCGGTGCAACTTGGCGCAAGACAGCGCGTTGGGCACGGAATCTGCCGCATGACGATGTTTGGAGAGGTTACGCAATGAAACGGACGGCACTGAACATTCCGTCGACGGAGATTTCGGCGACTGATCTCCGCCTGCATTTCTCCCTCGTGCTGCGACGTGGTGGCTTCGGCCAGTTTCTATCGTTGCTTCGAGCGCCCGCTGACCGGCCCGATGTCGTTGCACTCGGAGACTCGTTGGTGACCCATCTTCGTTCGAACAGTGTTCTTAACGAGAATGAAAGTATGTCGGGAGCGCTCTCCGCAGCAGATGCATCGAGCCTGTTGACGTTGTCGATTACGTCGCTCAAATTTCTCGAATCGGAATTGCCGATCACTGGAGGCGTTAATGGCTGAGCGAGCCGGAAAAATTGTTGTTTTCCACGCGATCAATCGCCAAGGCGAAATCAAGCCGGACGACGGTGGTCCAAGCGCGTTGTTCTATCTTCCGAGTGTGACGAACGCGGAACCGCTCCCGAAGCGGGGAGATAAGGTACTCTTCGATGCCCCGGAAGTTCGAAAGAACAAGAAGGGACAACCCGTTCAAGGTAACGCGACCACCGTGACGATCTCGGAACGGGGGCCCGAGTTGCCGCCGGAGCGTCCTGCGCAGCCACGCGACGCCCGTCGCCGCGACGGGCGAAATGACCGTCGCGGATCTTCTGATCGCAGAGGGTCGTCGGACCGTCGAGGACCCTCCGACCGTCGAGGGCCATCTGACCGACGGCCGGGGCCGAGAAGCGATCGACCGGGAGAGCCGGGAAGGGGAGATCGACCAGCGCGACCGCCCAGAGACCCTCGGTTTGGCGGAGATGAACGACGTGGGCCTTCCGAAGGGAGAGATGCTCGTCCGCGACGCGAGCGACGAGACGGACCCCGTACCGGCGCGCCGCGCGATGCTCGTGGACCGAATCGCCGAGCAGGGGGACGAGATGGTGCGACCGGCCGAGATGGAGCCCGTCGCGATCGGACGCGTCCGGAGAAGAGTTCGACACAGTCCAAAGATCAGGTTCGCGGAACTCTTCCGTTGCCTATCCGATTTCCGCGGGCAGGCCTCACCGCCCGCGAAGTAAATCCCGCTTTGGCACTGGAGAAGCTCGTGCTTTGGCCGGCAGACGAGAGCGGTCGGCGTGATAGTGCGAAGAGAGCGGAGTCCGCAGAGGCCGCACCGGCACACCCGCGATTCTCGCAGCGGAATAAGAACTACTTTTTTCAATCGTTATTTTTGCGAAGCTTTGAGCACGTGCAGCGCCACCGCGTGCCGTGGCCCGTCGTCGCAGATCGATGGAATGGAACACTTGCTGCGTTCGAGTCCGACGGCTGGACCGTCGAGCGGAAGTCGCTGCGTCTGACGTCGCGAATGACCGTCGGGAATGATCGCATCGGATTGCTCGATGGCGGCGGATTATCGATCAACCGCACGTTTGGCTATCCAGTCATTCCGGGCTCCTCGATCAAGGGCGCGATTCGACGTGCTGCCGCGCTTTCGCCTGAGCTGGCCGATCCTGCGCTCGTGGAGCGCATCCTTGGAAAACCCGGTGGCGTTGCGTCGAAGGCCCACGGCGAAGTGACTTTCTTCGATGCGATTCCAAATCGAAGATTGACGCACCTCGAGATCGACGCGGCGAATTGTCATTATCCCGAATACTACTCGAGCGGGGTTGCCCCTGCTGACGATCAGCAACCCGAGGTCGAGTATTTCCTCGCGATACCGGCGGGGACAGAATTTCTGTTCGCCATCGGCAGTGATGCCACCGATAGCGCACAGTTGATCGCGGGTGCGATGAAGCTCCTCGACGAAGTGCTGAGTCAAACCGGGCTAGGCTCGCACACGAGTAACGGCTATGGGCGATTTGCCGCCGGCGCTCCTGCTGCTGTTTAACCCACGCTCGGGAAGATCGCGCGGTCGACAGATCGCGCATTCCGTCGCCGAGGCGCTCGGTGAGCGTGGTTACCACTCTCACCTGATCGAAGCCCAAGCTTACGCCCGAGATGCCACGGCGTTCCACGTGGCTCATCCCCATGCCAGAGCCGTTGTCATCGGCGGAGATGGAACCGTTCGGTTGCTCCTCCCATCGTTGAGTGCAGGCCAGATCCCTTTCTGTATGTTTCCCGCAGGCAATGAGAATCTCTTTGCCCGTTGCTTTGGAATGCTCGGCGATACCGACTCATTGGCCAAGTGCGTTGCGAGCGCGCCAAACGGTGTGAAGTGGGGGACAGCGAACGGTCAACCGTTTTTCACAATGGTGAGCGTTGGACTCGACGCGAATGTCGTGCGATCCGTCTCACTTGCTCGAGAACAGGGCGCCGGCAAGGGCTCCACGCGCTGGTCATATATACCCGCGACCCTCCACGAGTTCATTCGCCTTTCCCCGCGAAAGCTCCGCATTACGATCGACGGCATCGCCCGGGAGGCGGAAGGCGTCATCGTCGCAAACTCTCCGTATTACGGCGGTGGCATCTTCCCGGCGGTCTCGGCAGACCCGCGGTCGGCCGATTTCACGTGCCGCTTGTTCCCCCGAGCCGATCGGTCCTTCTACGCCAAATGGCTGGCCGACATCGCATTTGGGAGTGTGAAAAGGAACGGGAATACACTGCCATCTCCGGATCTTATCGCTGGTCGAGAGGTGTTGATCGAGTCGCTCGATGGAGATTGCCCAACGCAAGCTGATGGCGATGACAGCGGCAATACTCCACTCCGAATCTCTATCTCGCCATCTCCGCTGCTCGTTCTTGGAACGTTTCGAAGTCCGACGGCTCCATAACCTGCGATCTTTTTGCTATCGCCTGCGACGATTTATATT
>JADYYL010000100.1 GCA_020853655.1 Deltaproteobacteria bacterium | reverse complement strand
TCTTTTCCGCGTGGATCGAGCCGTTGACCATCGTTGATCTCGAAGTCTATCCCCGTGGTTTTGGACCCACGTCTCGCAGCTCCGCGGCAGTCGTTCTTCAAGCGCCGAATCGCTTCGCCGCCGATCACATCCGCTCTGCTTATGGCCAGCTCCTCAAAGAGGTATTGGTTGAGACACTCGCGGTCGAGCAGATCGTCATTAAGTTTCGCATCACCGAGGCTGTCCACGGTTCGACCTCGCCGAATGCTGCACGAACAACTCGTGAATACACTCCGAGCTCTGGTCTGCCGCGGCGTGTTCGAGCAACCGGCGCCGGAGCGCGGGATTACTCTTCCTCTCAACTCAATCAGAAATACAACTTCTCGAACTACGTCATTGGCGCGTGCAATCAGTTCGCTCACGCTGTCAGTCTTCAGGTCGCGGAGAACCTTGGCGCGCTTTACAACCCTCTCTTTATCTATGGCGGTGTCGGGTTAGGAAAGACACACCTCGTGAACGCGATCGGTAACGCGTGTCTCCGTCGCGGAAAGAGCGTCCTGATGATCTCGTCCGAATCTTTCGTCAATGAACTGATCTCTGCTTTGCGCGCGAACCGCATGCCGCAGTTCAAGAGCAAGTTTCGCTCGCTGGACGTGCTGATCGTTGACGACGTGCAGTTCCTCGTTGGTAAGGAGCGCACGCAGGAGGAGTTCTTCCACACCTTTAACGAGCTGTACCAGCACCGGAAGCAGATCATCATGACCTCGGATAAGCTCCCTCAAGAGCTGACCGGCCTCGAAGAGCGGCTCCGAACGCGCTTCGCTTCGGGTCTTTCTGTTGATCTCCAAGCGCCGGATTTTGAGACGCGGGTCGCGATCCTCTCGAAGAAGGCTGAGGGTCTCGGGGTCAATTTGCCCAACGATGTCGCGAGTTTCATCTCGCAACGCATCGATACCAACGTGCGAGAACTCGAAGGCGCGCTCAATCGTGTCGTGGCGCTTGCTTCACTGCGCGCGACGCCGATTACCTTGCCGGTCGCCGAGCAGGCGGTGAAGGGTTACTTCCCTGACCGACGGGCGGAAGTCTCCATCGAATCCATTCAGCGAATCGTCGGCGAACGTTACTCCGTAAGCTTGAGCGACATCCTCGGAAAGCGCCGGACGCAAAACATCGCCTTTGCTCGTCAGGTCGCGATGTTCCTGTGTCGTAAGCTCACCGGATGCTCGTTCCCTGAGATTGGCGCCCTGTTTGGCGGTCGTGATCACTCGACTGTCATTCATGCGGTGCGCGTCATTGAAGAGCGTATGAAGGCAACAGCGGCCTTCAAGGGCGAGGTCGACACGCTCTCTCGGAGCATTACGAACCCTGCTTAGCGAAGAATATGCAGCTTCGCTGAGTCATTCAGTGAAGCTGTCTCCTTCTGCGCACCTCTGACAACCGACAGCGGCTCAATAAGCCGCTCAGCGCTTTCCCTGTAACCAATTTTTGTTCGCATCTGAGCGAGTGGCGTTCGTGCACGCCCTTTGCTGTGGATAACCTCTGCATAACTTTCGGAGGCGGTCCTCGGTGCCGTGTTTTTCGGTGTTTTTTCTTAGAGTTAAAAGGCTCGTGCGGCGATGGCTTTTCTAAAAACGGGTGTTGATAACATGTTTGGAAATGGGTCGATAAACACTCCGATAGCTGGGTGTGAGCTGTGGGGAAGTCTTGGGTTATCCACGGAGAGACGGCGATGAGCACAGGGAAGAGCGCAAACCTGTTGAGAAGTGCGGAGTTCTGCGACTGTTGTTCGTCGTCACACAGCGATCAATCCACGAATTATCCACACCGTGTACTCGATGAATTCGGCGTGATGGCAGACGTATCCACAGATTTCGTGTTCCCCTACTACGACTTCTTCTTTTTTCTATAAATTATAAATAAGAATAGCTCTGGAGTTCATGTGTTTGTGAATCGACACATTCCAATCGTGAGGACGAGTGCTCCGCTCGTCGACCGTCTTCCGGGATTCGATCTCCCGTTCGGGCGACTGAGTCTCTTCTTTAGGAGTCTCTCCTTCGGAGGTCTTTTCTTCGAGTTACCGAATGAGCTCGGCATCGCCTTTCCTCGAGTTGTAAAAATTATGCTTTCCCGTTTGAGTTCAGGCGCTCATCGATCCATTCTAGGTTGCGTGAAATCGCATCCAGCGATTTTCGAGCTGGGTTTTTTCGGGCCTCGTTCTCTGGCTATGGTTTTTCGCAAACCTGCTCTACAGGTATTTTAAATTCCGGCGCTCTGAACACAATCACGCTGTGTTAGTGTCTCTTTCGCCATCGACTCGGTAGTGTGCTCAAAGTTGTTTCGCTCCAAATCTCTCATCGAAAGAGGGTCGTTTAATGAATCTTTCAGTTCCTAAAGAAGCTCTCTCTCAGCTCCTCTATCTCGCCTCGACGATCGTCGAGCGACGCACCACGATGCCGATTTTGGCAAATGTGAAACTCACTGCCGATAACGGAAAGCTGGCGATTGCCGCTACCGATCTCGAGATCAGTCTCGCTGGTGAAGTTGCTGCGACAATCAAAACACCTGGTTCGATCACGATCGGCGGAAAGGTGCTTTATGAAATCGCTCGGGAGCTTCCGGGCGAAACCGTTTCGCTCCACGCGCAGAAGGCTCAGCGTCTTGAGATTGAGTCGGGTCAATCTCGCTTCAAGATCAACGGCATCTCCGCGGACGAATATCCCGCGGTGCAAGGCGTGACGCTGCGAAAGAAGACCGCTGTCGATGCGCAGAAACTCTACGAAATGTTCAAGAAAACCGCGTTCTGCGTGAGCACGGACGAGACGCGTTACAACATCAACGGCGTTTACGTCGAAGGTTCGAACCCGAATGCAAAGGGCGAGAAGGGCCAGATTCGGTTCGTCGCTACAGACGGCCATCGCCTCGCCATGATTGATCGTCCAGCAGAGGGCCTCGAGATTCAGGATCAGGTGATCATTCCACGGAAGGGTCTCCAGGAGCTGATGAAGGTGTTGGAGAACAACGATGGCGTCGCCTATGTCGACAGCTACGAAGGATTCTTTATCGTCGAGAGCGGAAGCGTCACCATGGGCGTGAGACTTGTCGACGGACAGTTCCCGGATTACCGACAGGTCATCCCGCTCGAAACTACGACGACGATCGAAGTGCCACGCGAGGAACTCCTTGCTGCTGTGCGCCGAGTCTCCCTCGTCACAACGGATAAGTCGCGCACGATTAAGTTCAAACTTGTCGCTGGTAATCTCGTGGTCTCATCGCAGAGCCCTGAGCACGGAGAAGCCTCCGAATCGCTGGTCGTGAACCAGACCGGGAACGAAGTGACGATCGGTTTCAGCGCGAAGTATGTGCAAGATCTGCTCGTGGCGATGGAAGAGAGCGAGACCGTTACGCTCCGTCTGAGCGGTGATCTCGGCGCCGGTGTCTTCACCGGCAGCGCAGACGACCTCTACACGTGCATCGTGATGCCGATGCGGTTCGAGTAGTTGGAGTGCGCCTTGAGTCCCTCGCCGTCGAGAACTTTCGAAACCTCGCGGCGCAAGAGGTGCGCTTCTCCCCTGGCGTGAATGCCATTGTCGGGAAGAACGGCCAGGGAAAGACGAGCGTTCTCGAAGCGATTTATCTACTCGCACAGAACCGATCCTTTCGGCCGGGTATGCTGGCCGATCTTCTCTCGTGGAAGCACCCAGAACTCGCTGCTCGAGTAGCGGCAGAGATCTCCAGCGCCGATGGAAATCGACGCGTCAGCTACGAAATCGCCGGCGGGCGCCGGAGAGTTCGAATCAACGATAAACCCGTCGATAACTCACGCGGCTTCTATGGCAGTGTGAGAGCTGTCGAATTTACGCCCGAAGATTTGTCACTCGTTCGCTCAGAGCCAGCGGCGCGTCGAGCGTTTATTGACCGCATCCTCGCGATGGTCGATCCCGGATTTGTCGAGAGCGTCGTCAGCTACGAGCGCGCTCTGAAGAATCGGAACTCACTTCTACGGTCGCAACGCGAGGCTCGACTTCCAGCGCGCGAGTTGACGATTCAACTCGAATCTCTCGAGAAACTCCTGATCGAATATGGACGCCCGACGGTCGCGGCGCGAGCGCGCTTCATTCGTGAGTTCACGCCAGCAGTGATCGATATCTACGCAAGACTAGCCGCGCATCGCGAGTCGCTCTCGTTCCGCTATCAAAGCGAACTCCTCGACGGCGATCGATTGAAGGAGCTTGAAGAGCTCCGAGCGGACTACGCGGCGGAACGTGGCCACGATATCGCTCGAGGTCGAACTCATCTTGGGCCGCATCGAGACGACCTGGTCATCGAACTCGATACGGGGTCGGGAGCGAAGGGAGCACGCGTCAGCGCATCGCAGGGTCAGACGAGGAGCATTGCCCTCGCGCTGAAGATGGGGGCCGTCGGGTTTCTCGAACAAGCAACGGGAGAGCCGCCGATCGTTCTCCTCGATGACGTCGAATCCGAGCTCGACTCGGTCCGGCGAGGAGCTCTTATTGAGCTCATTCAAGCAGAGAAACACCAGGTAATTCTGACGACGATCGACAACTCCAGCCTCGTCGCTCACCTCGGTGGAAGGTGCGATCTGAAGCCCATCGAAGAGGGGTTGCTGAGGTCGACCGAAGCGCCTCTCTGAAGCTTGAAAATAATAATCTAACTATTTGAAAACAATGACGAACATTGTTTGCTCGCGAGAGTCGAAAAAGGTATAGTTCCCCGCTTCCGGAGGGTTATTCGAGCACCTCGTCTCCACCCCCATCGAACGCAGTCCTTTCTGACGAAAAAAGAGTCGGTTTATGCCTGAAACTCCCGAGCTAACGAGTGGCCAAAATATCTCTGGCGTGGGCGCTGTCCTGAGTCCTGCATCCAGCCCAACACCGAGCTCGGAGGATAACGGGGGAAGCGGCGCGCTGGAGTATGGCGCCGGCGACATTAAGGTCCTCGAAGGGCTCGACGCTGTTCGGAAGCGCCCCGGTATGTACATCGGCGATACCTACGAGCGTGGATATCACCATCTCGTTTTCGAAGTCGTCGACAACGCGATCGATGAAGCGATGGCCGGATACTGCGATCGCATTTCAGTAAGCATTCAGGTCAATGGTTCGGTGACGGTTGAAGACAACGGCCGCGGCATTCCGACAGACATTCATCCGACCGAAGGCGTGAGCGCCGTAGAGGTCGTGCTCACAAAACTGCATGCCGGCGGAAAGTTTGAGAATAGCGCGTATAAAGTTTCTGGTGGACTCCACGGCGTCGGGGTCTCGGTCGTCAACGCGCTGAGCGAAAAACTAAGCGTGGAGGTAAAGCGCGACGGGAAAGTGTACTTCCAAGAGTTTTCGCGGGGCAATCCTGACTATCCCCTTAAGCAGATTGGCGTGACTGACAATCGTGGGACGAAGGTCACGTTTCTCCCGGACAAGGAGATCTTTCCGGAGATCGACAGTTTTAAGTTCGACATCCTCGCTTCCCGGTTTCGCGAACTTGCATTTCTGAACGGTGGAATTCGGATCATCTTTAAAGATGACCGCATCGGGAAGACGCAAGAATTCCACTACGAAGGCGGTATCAAGACCTTCGTGAGCCACCTCAACAAAACCAAGAACCCTCTCCACGCGGAGCCGATGTTTTTCTCGGACGCGAAGGATGGGAGTCAGGTCGAGGTCGCGCTGCAATACAACGATAGCTACACCGAAGCGGTGTATTCGTTTGCGAACAACATCAATACAATTGAAGGCGGAACGCACCTCGCTGGGTTTCGCACCGCGTTGACGCGCGCGATTAACTCGTATGCGACGGCAAACGGTTTCATCAAGTCCGCGAAAGAGAACCTCCAAGGCGAGGATATCCGCGAAGGGCTCGCGGCTGTCGTCAGCGTGAAGATCCCCCATCCGCAGTTTGAAGGGCAGACAAAGACGAAGCTCGGCAATAGCGAAGTGAAAGGCTTGGTGGAGCAGATCCTCGGCGAGAAGCTTCAGCGCCACTTGGAGGAGAATCCCGCGGTCGCGCGAGCAATCATCGGACAGGCTCTCGACGCGGCTCGGGCGCGAGACGCCGCGCGACGAGCGCGAGACCTCGTGCGACGGAAGGGCGCCCTCGATTCTCACTCGCTCCCCGGAAAGTTGGCGGATTGCCAAATCGAAGACGCGGCGCAGTGCGAAATCTTCCTCGTTGAGGGAGATTCCGCGGGTGGCTCGGCAAAGCAGGGTCGCGATCGAAAGAACCAGGCGATCTTGCCGCTCAAGGGAAAGATCCTCAACGTCGAGCGGGCTCGTTTCGATAAGATGCTCGCGTTCGAGGAAATCCGCACGATGATCACCGCGCTCGGTTGTGGGATCGGCAAGGACGACTTCGACATCGAGAAGCTTCGCTACCACAAGGTCATTATCATGACCGACGCGGACGTGGACGGAAGTCACATCCGCACCCTGCTCCTGACGTTCTTTTTTCGGCAGATGCCGGAGCTGATCGAACGGGGGTATCTCTACATTGCTCAACCGCCGCTCTATCGAATCAAGCGCGGAAAAGCCGAGCACTACCTCCATGATGACCGCGCCTTCGAGAGTTTTATCATCAATGCCGGTGCAGACGGGCTCGTGATGAAGGGTGCCGGAGCAAAGAACGAGCTTCGGGGACACGAACTTGAAGAGTTCTTGAAGGGCGTCGGCGAGGCCGCTCGAACGCTCGATCGACTCGAGAAAGAGGGACTCAATCGTAACGTCGTCATTGAACTCGCTCACTTGGCGGATATCGGGCCGGAAGCAACGAAGACTCGCGAATCGCTCGAGAGTGTCGTTCAGCAGCTCACCGCGCGACTCGAAGCCGGCAGGAGCCATGCTCGTATCGTCGCGGCGGATTACTCTGAGAACAAGGAGCACTCCACTTGGCGAGCCGCCCTCGGCATCGCCCTCCTCGGCGGCCGAACCATCAGCACGATCGACGATGCGCTGATCGCTTCGGAAGAGTTTCGTCGAGTGCAGCAAGTCGTCGCCCGCGGCCGCCTGTATGGCGAGCCGGCCTACGAGCTGACTGGCCCGAAGGGAACGACGAAGGGCGCGACTGTTTTCGACATTCGCGACGAAGTCTTGAACCGCGGACGCGGCGGACTCGCTATTACCCGATTCAAAGGTCTCGGTGAGATGAACCCGGAGCAGCTCTGGGACACCACGCTCGACCCGAAGCGTCGCAGCCTTCTCCAGGTGCGCATCGACGACGTGGTTGCAGCGGATTCGATCTTCAATCTTTTGATGGGTGACGCGGTGGAGCCGCGACGCGAGTTCATCGAGGACAACGCGCTGAAGGTGCGAAACCTCGACATCTGACCTCGCGCGAGTCGAGCAGGACGTTTTCTGCTCGATGTGAACCGATTGGCACGCAAACTATTCACGGCATTACGACGTAGACACAATGGATAACACGACAAGCATCATCCCGGTGAACATCGAAGACGAGATGCGGGGATCGTTTCTCGACTACGCGATGAGCGTGATTATCGGACGCGCTCTTCCCGACATCCGTGACGGATTGAAGCCAGTGCATCGCCGAATCCTCTTCGCGATGTTCCAGGAGGGGCTGCTCTCCAATCGGAAGTATTCGAAGTGCGCCGGTGTGGTCGGTGAGGTGCTCAAGCACTACCATCCCCATGGCGACGGGCCGGTCTATGGCTCGTTGGTTCGAATGGCGCAGCCGTGGAACCTGCGTTATCCGCTGATCGACGGTCAGGGCAACTTCGGTTCTATCGATGGTGACGCCGCAGCGGCGTATCGATACACCGAGAGCCGCATGTTCCCGATCGCGGAAGCTCTGCTCGCCGATATCGACAAGGATACGGTCGACTTCATTCCGAACTTTGATGATTCCACGACCGAACCGGTCGTGCTGCCGTCGCGAGTTCCCAACCTGCTGGTGAACGGTGCTGAGGGAATTGCGGTCGGGATGGCGTCCTCGATCCCGCCACACAACCTTCGCGAAGTCATCGCGGCCACGATTCACCTGATCAAGAATCCAGAAGCCAGCGTCGACGAGCTGATGGAGCATGTTCCCGGACCTGATTTCCCGACCGCAGGGATTATCTACGGCGCGCATCCGCTCCGCGAAATGTATTCGACCGGGCGCGCTCTCATTCAGCTCCGCTCCAAGGTCCACGTCGAAACGCTACGAGGGAAGCGCGACACGGAAGCAATTGTGATCGACGAGATTCCATATCAGACCAACAAGGCGAAGCTCGTCGAGAAGATCGCTGAGCTCGTCAACGACAAGAAGATCGAGGGGATCGCGCGATTGCGCGACGAGTCCGATCGTCAAGGGATGCGCGTCGTGATTGAGCTGAAGAAGGACGCCGTCTCTGACGTCGTCACGAACCAGCTCTTCAAGTTGACGCCGATGCAACGGACCTTTGGCGTGATCATGTTGGCCATCGTGGACGGAAAGCCGGAGGTGCTCAGCCTTCGCCAGATGCTTCATCACTTCATCGAGCATCGGCGCACCGTCATCACCCGCCGGACGCGATTCGAATTAGCGAAGGCTCTCGCTCGATTGCACATCTTGGAAGGGCTGTTGATCGCCCTCCAGAACATCGACGAGGTCGTCGCGATCATTAAGGCGGCCGATTCGACCGCCGCGGCGCGTGACGCGTTGCAAGCTCGTTTCTCGCTCAGCGAGATCCAGGCGCAACAGATCCTCGACATGCCGCTCAAGCGACTCACTGGCCTCGAGCGGAAGTCACTCGAAGAAGAGCACAAAGAGGTGACCGACCAGATTGAAGGCTACCGCCGAATCCTCGGCGACGCGAAGGAAGTGGACGCCGTTGTCGTCAGCGAACTCACGGAGATCTCCGAGAAGTTTGGAGACGAGCGCCGGACGCAGATTGAAGAGAACGGTGAATCAATCGACGTCGAGGACATGATCGCCGATGAGGATATGATCGTGACCATCAGCTATCGCGGATACGCGAAGCGGTGCTCACCGTCGCTGTATCGCTCTCAGAAACGGGGCGGAAAGGGCGTTCAAGGCACAAAGAAACTTGGCGACGACGACGGCGATTTCATCTCTGACATCTTCGTCGCGTCGACGCACGCATACCTCCTGGTCTTCACGACCGAGGGAAAAGTGCACTGGTTGAAGGTGTATCAGCTCCCCGAGCAGGGCAGAACCTCTCGCGGTCGCGCTATCGTGAACATGTTGAACCTCGGCGAAAACGAGCGTGTGTCGGCAATCCTGCCGGTCCGCCGCTTCGAAGAGGGCAAGTATGTGATCATGGCGACGAAGCGCGGCTTCATCAAGCGCGTTGATCTCATGGAGTTCTCGAATGTTCGGCGTGGCGGTATCCGTGCGACGAACCTGGACGAAGCAGATTACCTGATTGGTGTTCGGCTGACCGAGGGCAACTCGGATTGCATTATCTCGACACGAAACGGGATGGCGATTCGCTTTGCCGAAGACGAAGTCCGCGTCATGGGTCGAACTGCTCGAGGGGTCACTGCCGTGCGATTGGACGATGCCGATGAAGTCATGAACCTCGTCATTGGGCCGCGCGGTATCGAAGCCAAGGGGGCGGAAGACGGTGGTGAAGAGGCCGTCGAAGCCGGGGACGTGATGGAAAGCGCTCTTCTGACGGTCTGTGAGAACGGCTACGGAAAGCGGACTTCGCTCTCGGCCTATCGTCGTCAAGGACGGGCCGGAAAGGGGCTGATCGACATTAAGACCGAGCAGCGAAACGGACCGGTCATCGGGATGTGCGAAGTCAGCGAGACAGATCAGATCATGATCATCACGACGGCTGGGAAGATTATACGCTCGCCAGTCAACACCGTGTCGCGCATCGGTCGGAACACGATGGGTGTCCGACTGATCAACCTCGATGAAGGCGAGAAGGTGGCCGCCGTCGGTCGGATCGCGGAATCTGCGGAAGAAGCGACCGGAGATGAATCCGTCGAGGATACCGAAGAATAACGGGGGAGCTGGGCGGGGATCAAAGCCCGCCCGAACCGTTCGTTCCCATTTGTCACTCCCCGTTCATCACAGTTCCCGAGTCATTTCTGAAGAGGTCCGCATCCGCGGACCTCGATTGTTTCGTCCTGCCGCCCCCGCTCTCGTCACCATCCGCGCTCGACCAGGGCACTCGGTGAGCCAGTGACCTACTTCCTCACACAGCAATAACGCTGACGTCATGCAGGGTGTGCAGCGAGAATCGCGGAGATCTTCGCCTGTATCCCTTCGTCGAGCCTTTCCACAATGTCACCCGCCGCAAGGTTCTCTCGCACTTGGTCGACTCGACTCGCGCCAGTGATAACGCTCGTGACATTCGGATTCAGGAGACACCACGCGATGGATAGCTGAGCGGGTGTGCAACGG
>JADYYL010000099.1 GCA_020853655.1 Deltaproteobacteria bacterium | reverse complement strand
CGTGCCCCCACGTCGATGACGTCGCGAGCAATCGTTAGGTCATCCGCTCACGCGGTCATCAGGAGCGCGGCCTTGCAACAGCCACTTCGTTTGTGAGAACGCGCTGAATTGCAGACGTCGCATTCGCGTATTGTCCACGGAGCTTTGCTAGCTCGAGCGATACATTCTTAGCGCTCGAGTCCACCACCGACGCGAGTATGCCTGCGACTCGGTCGACGTCCTGCTTCGTGACCTTCATATGCATCGGGAGCGAAATGAGGCGATCGCTCATATATCGCGCAACGGGGACGGAGGCTGCCCCGCCCTCGTACATCCGATACGCCGTATTCTCTCTGTAGTGCACTCCCGGGGAGACTCCCTGAGAATTAAGGGCGAGCATTACCTCATCACGTTTATCCACTGCGATCTGATAGAGGTGTCGAGAGCTCTCGCACTCGGTGCTCATCGGAATCCGCGATACGCCAGCGATTTCTGTAAGGCGTTGGTCATACCAGGTCGCGAGCTGACGCCGATACGCATTGTCGATATCGAGGTAACGGAGGGACACGAGTCCCATCGCGGCCATGATCGAGTTTCCGTGTGATTTGAATCCGACGTGCTCTACATCGTACATCCACTTGTAGGAGCCCTGACTATGAGTCCGGCTGTATGTATCCTTGTTGATGCCGAGCCAGGTCCATTTGCGGACCTCTTCATCAAGCTTCGCGTCGCGGAAGCAGATCATTCCGGAGTCGGCGGTCGGTAGATTCTTGACCGCTTGAAAACTAAAGACCGTGACATCTGCTTCGGGTCCAACGTGCATTCCTGACGACCATCGCGTTCCCGCCATATGAGCCGCGTCGAGAATCAGCCTCAACCCACGCTTCTGACAGAGCTCCGCAACTTCTTGCAAGCGACCGGTGTTCCCGCCGAGGCCAACGAAGATCACCGCTCGAGTCTTCGGCGTGATCTGAGCTTCCACTGATGATGGATCGAGGCAGAGAAATTCATCGACGTCTGCAAAGACGGGTGTCAGTCGTTCATGCAAAATGACGTGGTTCGTCGAGACAAACGTGAGCGCGGTCGTGATGACTTCGTCGCCCTCATTCCATCCATCGTTCTCGCTGAGGAGACGCAGCGCTAATTGGAGACCGACCGTCGCCGAGTTGACGAAGTGCGAATGCGGCAAGCCGGAGTATGCAGACCAAGCGTTCTCGAATGCGACGGTTTTGAATCCGAGGCCAGTCCACCCCTTCTCAAGGCACTCGCGAATCTCCGCGAGCGTCTCATCCACGCGAAAGTGCGGAACAAAGAGTTGGATGGGTTCATTCTTGTCCATAGCGACCGTGAACTCTCAAGAGGTGAATACTCCGCATCGACGAAACGGTTCGTCGAGGAAGGCTCTATTGAGATGTTCCGTTGCTACATCAGGTTTCTCTTAAAACCCGGCTCTCCAAAGCCTGGGCCGAAGAAATCCTGACAGGTCACGTAGAAGTCGAGCGCTCGCGAGTAACACGAGTGTTGGCTCAGAGCGAGGCGGTATCCCTCCTCTGCGATTCGCTCACAGATATCCGGGTTCGCGAGGAGATACGCGAGCTTCTCCTCCACGTTATCGGGATTGATGGCCACGTAGTTCACGCCATCCTGGAGCCCCAGGAGTTCCGCACCAATCGGCGTATCCGCAAGAAGGACCGTTCGGCTCGCCAGAATTTCCACATACTTGGCGTGCGCGCTCCGGAAAACCCCTCCCGTCGTAACAAACGTGCGACACGAGTTGATCGCTTTGGAGAAATTTTTCCCGACCAGCGGATGCGATGTCGAGTGCCGGCCCCAACCCGGATGCGCCGCCCACAAATAGCGCAAGTCAGAGCGGGACTTCAGCCGCTCGTGAATCTGGAATCGTTCCGGGTAGAAATTGGTGTATTCGGTCGTGCCCGCGGCAAGAAAGCCGACATCGTAGATTTTCGGCTGCTGCCAGTCGTTATAGATCTGAGGGTCGACAGAGGGAGGCATGACGCAGAAGCGCGAGGCAAGAGGCGTCCCCTCGAAGAGCTCCAGGCCCTGGAGGAAGTACGACAAGACGAGATCTATACCGCGCTGCTCGAGAAACGAGGCGAGGAGCGCTCCCTTTTCCCCATGATAGTTCCAATAGTCACCGAGTATCGTGGCAACAGGGATCGACAAACCGGAAGCATCCGCGACGGTAAACCCTGTCGGTGGGTCGGCGTTGAGTTCGGCAATGATCAGGTCAGGCTGGGCGTCCGGAAAGATGTGAGGGATGATCTGCGCATACGTTGTCAGCGTCGGGTCATAGCCCGGATACCCGCGTCCAAACATTCGAACGTCCAGCATCCGTCGCAGACCTGTGCGAAACGCCTCATGGCATTTCGCGAGGTAATCTGAGTCGTCATTGGCGACGAAGAGTACGCGCATTCATCACCCGGCGCGCAAGCGCGACATGATCACGACGTTCTTGAACTTTCCGTCCGCATACTTTGCTTCCCGCAGGATCCCTTCGACCGTGAAGCCACACTTCTCATAGACTTTACGGGCCGCGGCATTCTCTTCAAACACATGGAGATACAGGCGTCGGAGGTTGAGGCGCTCGAAGCAGTAATCCACGAGCAGAGAGACCGCCGCTTGCGCGAGTCCCTTTCCGCGATAGGACGAATCGCCGATGAGTATGTTCCCGATCTCTGCTGACTGGTTCAG
Source organism: Deltaproteobacteria bacterium (assembly GCA_020853655.1). Classification (GTDB taxonomy): domain Bacteria; phylum Bdellovibrionota_C; class UBA2361; order SZUA-149; family JADYYL01; genus JADYYL01. Next base: position 2,971 of record JADYYL010000099.1, on the reverse strand, counting down.
TTGATCGATGGTGTCGAGTCCGACCGTGCCCACCGCCTTCCCCTCGGGTGTCGTAACAACAAACAATTGTCGACGCTTGTCACTACGGAGGTTCTTGAACCACTCTGCCTGACCGTCTTCTGTCAGCGGCGATGTATTGAAGAACTGTGCCCAGGTCTCCGGTTGGTTCCTCCACTCGACAAGTTGCGACAGATCCTTGGATTCAATCGGCCGGAGGGAGGCGGTCTCCCCTCGAAGATATCCTCGACGGACATTCGCGGTTTTCTTCTCTGCTCCCGGCAGCGTCGCCGAAGGAGCGGCAATGAGCGGATTCGTGCGAGTGACATGCTCCGCAAAGCTGATCGTGACCCCGAAGTTGACGCCACCAAACCTGGTCAGCTCCACCGTCTGAATGGCATTGCCCCAGTGCGTTTCCAAGAACTTCAGAAAGCGCGGAAGCGAATAGTAGTTGTTGTAGAAGCACTGGTCATTCCAGTCCTTCGCAGGATCGGTGAACACCGTTTGGTCCTGTTCTTCCTCGACGAACCACGACGCACTGTAGAGTTTCTTCCCTGCCACACGAACGAGTTCGGCAACAGCTGCTTCAAAACTCGGAAGGTGCTGGAGAACGTGGATACAGATGACATTGGGCTGACTTCGATCCTCGAACGGAAGAGCGAAGATGTCGAGCTTGTCGAATCGCGTGTCGGGAGCGCGGCGACGGGCGATATCGAGCATCCGCTCGCTAATATCTCCCCCGCGATACGTCTCGTTCGTCACGAGCCCGTAGTCGCGGAGCGTCTTGTAGATCAGGCCGGAACCGGAACCGACTTCAAGGAGTGGTTCGCTCGCACGAAAGTGCGCGACGAGATCGGAAGCAAGATCTTGGCGCCACCCTTCTTCTGACGATTCCCAGTATTGATTGATCCGGGCGGCCGCGTCGCCGTTGTCCCAGTTCTGCCAATAACGTCGCTCGTTCGGTCCAGTCGTCGGAGTCGCCATGATTCTCTCTCGCGCAATTTGGTCGGATAGCTTCAAACGGTTTAGATTCCGCTCCTCGAGGTCCAGATTCGGGATTCTCGCTCCAGACCGGTCGGCGAAGTCATGGAAAGACTAAAGAAATGAGACGGTTACAAGCAGAGCGGAGCGCGGAGACTTGTGGCCTACTTTGCGGCGACGCGCCGAAAGGCATCGCACAAGCATTCGAATATGGCCTGGGTCGAGCGGCCAACTGACGCCGACTGTCGGGCGGCGTCCCCGAGCCTATTGCGTAGCGAGTGATCTCGGACGAGCTGCTCTAGTTTCTCCGCCCACTCGGACTCGGTTGTGGCGAGCATTCCGGTGACGCCGTCTTCGATGAACCGCTCGCAGTCGCCGCCGCGTTGAGCAATGGTGGCAACCCCACCAGCCATATACAGAAGCGCTTTTTGCGATCCTCGAATCGCGAAATCGTCGTCATCGAATGGCGGCGGGAAGAGTCCGATGTCGAGATCCAACATCTCGCGCACCATCACCTCTTCGTTGTAGCTCTCGAGCACTGAGACTCGCATATCGGGAAAGTCCGGGAGAAACTGGCGGTGGCATCCGACGACCCGGAGAACGCACTCGGGATGTGCACGAAACACCTTGGCCAGTGCCGGTCGAATCTTGGTCAGCGCGGCGACCGTTCCACTACTCCCAACCCAACCGAAGATCACATCTGATCGTGGCGCTGAGGAGCGTTCGCGGCGAGCAATCTCAAAATCTTCGACAAGCGTGGGAACCGGGAGGCTGATCACGGTGTCGCAGTATCGGGAAGCATACTCACAGACATACTGATTCTCGCTGAACACGGCATCGCATCTGAGGAGGACTCCCTCGAGATCTGCCCACCCATGTTGTCGGTGGAGCGGGGCCCACAGGGCATCCGTGAGATCGAAAACGATCCGCGCACTCGTCTCACGACGAATCCGATCCACCACTGAGAGCGAAGCGATCTTCAGCAGATAGACGATATCGAACGACTTGGCTGCAGCAATCGCGGCTTCGGGGCCACTCTTATGGAAGTCGAGGAATCCGGTGCGCCACCCTGCTCGTTCGAAATGGCCCTGGAATCGCATCGCACGGGTGTGCGCGGTCGCTTGCCCCATGGCACTGTCGAAGAGGAAGAGCACGGACGGATCGTCGTCAGACCTCACGTGGCCCTGACGCGTCACCAGCGGAGCAGAGTTCGTCGCCTCGACGCGCATGTCTCTCCACTGGCCGTGCATGGTCGGCGGCAAGAACTCTATCTTGGAAAAGCCGGCGAGTTGAAGTTCGCGCTCGAGGTGCCAAGGGGTCCAGCTAAACGAGTTTGGGTAATATGGCTCGTTTGCCTCCAGGTGGTCCAAGCCGAAGGCATGCAGCGCGCGCACCCCCTCGAGATACTCCGGAAAGTTCTCCTTTGACTGCGAAATCTTTTCAATCGCTCTCTCGAGGTTCACCGTCTCCAAAACGAGTTTGCCGCCTGGCTCAAGAATGCGATGCATGGACCGAAAGAATGCCCTTGCCTCCCAAAGTCGAAGATAATTTAACGCATGCACGGCGAGCGCTTCCCGAGCAGATGACGGCGCGAAGTATTTGTTGAGATCTTCGATCGGCGCGTGGATATCAGCCCGCGCGCCCGGATCGCGGTCGACGTTGATCCATCCGCTGCGATAGTCCCCTCCACATCCGAGGTGCAACTTGAGGCCTTTCAACGGCGAATAGACTTCGGGAAGATATCGCAGCTGCCGGCTCCTGCGATGCGCGTGCACAGAAAAGGGAGTGCCTTCAAGCGACTCAAGAAACTGAACCGCCCGCGCGTGGCAATTATGCAATCGCTGAGCAAGCTCAAACCCCCGCGCGGCAACGGTTCTCGCTTCCTCGGGATGGGCGAGGTAGTACGCGATCTTCTCCTCCACGTTCTCCTCGGTGATGGCGACGTAGTTCTCTCCATCGACAAGACCGAGATCGGAACCGCGTGGAACTTCGG
>JADYYL010000098.1 GCA_020853655.1 Deltaproteobacteria bacterium | reverse complement strand
GACTGTGCACGATATCCGACGGTCTCGAGCATCGCAGCAGCTTCCGTACCGCCTGATGGATTAATGTTCTGCGTGATGGAACCGTTGACCTGCGCGGACACATCCAACGGCATTACTGTCAGTAGCAGCGCTACTGACAATAAGCACAAGAGATGGAGATGGTTCGCGCGCGGCATGTTACCGATTCTCCCGTCGGGTAAAGGGAGTTCCCACGTTCGTGATATCCTCGACCATGACCGGTTCACTGTTAATAAGCTCAGGCGAACGGAAGTGGGAGGGAAGGCCAAAGATCTCGGGGGCGTTTTCGGGATCCAAGCCGTTGTCGAGCGCGAATTGCCGCGCGAAGATATCGAGACCTTGCATGAGCTGCGCTCTTCGTTCCGGATCAGAGAATGCACCCTCGATCTGGTTCTCGAGAAAGTGTCGATCTCCTTCGCCCGCGAAGGACTCTGCCAAGTCCATCAGAAACTCTCGAGTCGAGGGCAGCACACCGGCGCCAAGAGCGGCGGTGCGTGCGGCGGCACCGGCGTTCGGAAGCTTTCCGATGCCCATGATCGTACCCGCAATCTGACCGGAAAGCGCGCTTTGCGCGACCTTCATCTTTTTCTTCATCAACTCTCGTTGGGCGACCGCAGCTTCGTACCCGATACCCTGGTCGTAGATTTCATAGCCACGATCCGCGTCCATCGACGCGAGCATTGCCTCGGTCCGCTGCTGGTACCCATGTCGACCCCAAACCGGGTTGAACGCTCTCTGGTACTCGGCTGAGGCGAGCGCTTCCTCGCCCATCAACTCCGCACGCTTCGTATTGAGATCGTTTCGGTAGGTCAACATGTTCGCGGAAAAGGCTGCGGCCCCGCCAAGTGTGGCGCGTTGGCTGGCAACCGTTTTCAACAAATTTCCGTAGGCATACAACTCCGCGAGCTTTTCTGACATCTGCGCCCGGCTGCCATCAGAACCGGCAAGACCTTCCTCTCCGCGGTATGTATTCTGCAGGTAATTTAAGCCCTGCATCTCCTTCATGCGCTGAGCGGTAAGATTGTTGACGAGACCACCGAATGTCCGCCCCGCCTGCTCACCAGCGCCTTCCGCGACGCCTTCCATTCCGCTTCTGCCTATAAAATTATCGAAGAGTCGTTCGCGCGTCTTCAGGATGACGTAACCGGTCACGCCGGGGATGGCGAGCATCGCGATCGAGACCATAAAGAAATACGCGTGCACGTTGAAAGCGGGATCTACTTTAAACGCTTCAGACAGTACTGTTGGGAGAGGCTGTTCGCCAACGCGCGTGGCAATAAAATCGTTACGTTCAAAGTCGTAGCTTGGAAAGAGGTTCCACAGCACCCGATCAAAGACCATGACGATCGCAAAGCCGACATCCCAGCTCTTCACCCAAAGCCACGCGAGAGGATAAACAAGAAATGTGCCGGCCCGCCCTGGAATGACCAGCAAGAACGCCGCGAAGGGATATCCCATCGCGAGAAAGAAAAGCAGAACGCCTTGCCAATACGGAAGTTGCAGCGCGAAGCTGAATATCTTGGCTCGAAGCTCGCGCGCCTGGAAGCGCTGGTGCCAAACAAGCGCGGCGTCCATCGTTCCAGTTACCTCATCGAGTCGCACGATGGGCAACATCGCCGTCATCCCGCGCTCGTGACGAAACATTGCTTCGCGGCGAAACCCCTTGTCGGGATTGAGTGTCGTCTGGTAATCGGACTGTCCTGCGACGAGGGTCCAGTCATCAGGATTTAAAACAAATGGAAGGACAGTTCCCTCCCGAATCGTTTCTACGCCGTCCAATCGATCCGCGAGGCGATTGACGATGCCTGAACGCGATCGCTCGGCGACCGCGTTACGTATCAGAAAGATCGCTGTCGTCGTGACAAGGTCGCAATTGTCGCGCTCGTTGTACCCAATAGTGCTCCCCATCTTGCGCGCGAGTTCAACGCAGAGGTATCCTCGGTCAGACGCCGCGAGCATCGTCGAATGCTCGGCGAGGACCGATTCCTGGAGTGTATCCGCGTAGGTCATGATCGCCTCGCCCACCACCGCCCACATTTCGCCGCACGTCATGGCGACGGGCTGAATTCCGTCGATAGACGACTGCCCCATGCGTGCCAAATAGCCAGTTCGGATTGCGCTCGCGGGATTGACCTGCGTCTCGCGAGCATACTCCAGAACGGCCGCGCCAGGATTCACCTGGATACTCTGAGCTTGATTGTATTGGTTGCGGTAAATGGCGCGTTGCCGGGCCATATCCAATAGCTGCTGCTGATACAGCGCTCGAGTACTCGCGTCCAGAGGGCGATTCGGTGTCGTTAACTCCTGCGTCAGCTCCTGCTCCCGCCGAAGGCTGAGATCGGGGCGGCTGAGCGCGAGCGAGGCATCAAACATCTTATTGCAGTTGTCGATGAAATCCCCTTGAAACATTCGCAACAAGCGACGGTCTTTGATGTCACCTGAAATCAGCACTTCGAGCGCCTGCATTCGCGCGATGAAAAGCAAATCGCGATCATTCTCGTAACTCATAATTACGTCTGCGAGCGCATTCACCAAGCGACCGATCAGCTCGGTCACGATGAGAAAGGGAGCGGCGACTTGAATCTGGAGTTGTGCCGGCACGGTCGTCACTCCGGACGTGCCATTCGAGACGGTGACCACCTGACTCACCGAGCCTTGTGACTGATCGACGGGAACCTGCTCTCCAAAAGCGTTGCGCGGAGAGCCTCCTCCGATCTGCCAGTACACTCCGTTGGAGACGGCAAAGGTCGAGATCATCACGTAGAAAAGCGGAGGCGCGAGCAGGAGGTAAAGCCCGTTGCGGTAGCTCCCGAAGATCGCAATGGAGGTTAACCCTCCGATGGCGGAAAGGATAAAGAGAAATAGCCCGACGCTGTCGAGGAAGTCTTGAAACGATGCAAGGATCTCAGCCTGCGCCACGTAACCGGCGGTCTCAAGGACCGCCGCTACGAGAGTTCCTGCTGATGCTACCTCTGCCATGACAACCTAGCTCTATGTGAACCCGAACCAACTTTGTACTTCATACCGACGCGGAGTCGTCGGACTCCGCGTCACTCGCGAATGCTACGGGGCCGGAGGGCCGCCGCCGTTGTCGGCGGGAACTCCGTCGATGCCGCCGAAGCTTCCGATCGCCGAGTTCACACGGGTCGTGTGGAATCTCGAACGGAATCCTTCGAACGAGCTGGTGGAGTTCGACACCTCTTGCTGGTCGCCCTCGGTCGCGAGGTCGTTCAGGAACTGCTCCGCCATCTCCTTCGAGGTGCGGTCACGCTCGGCGAGGTCGATGTCGGCGCTGACTCGGGCCATCAGGTCCCGGATCATCCCCTTCTCATAGTCCGACGCGTGTCGGTTCATCCGGAGGTGATCCTCGATCACGGTCATCATCCGCACGTGATAGCGCTTGAACCCGGAGACCGCAGAGGCATCGCAGAAGTCGCTCAGCCATCGACCAAACACTCCGGTGGGCTGCCACGTCGCGGGATCCACCGCCTGCGCGCGAAGCGAGCCTTCGGTGATCCCCATCTTCGTGAACATGTTCCTGAAGTCATCCGCGACGAGCATGTAGCCCATGGACGCCTGCGTCCACAGTTGCTGGAGAGTCGTATACTCGTTCTGCTCCCATGGCCATCGGGCCAGGATCTCCCGAACAGCCGGACAGATCCCTTGGTTGATGTCCAGGTTCTGCAGAGGGCACGCCGCTCCGCAACCACCGTCGCGGAAGGCTTTGATCCGATCCGCGACGCTGTAGAACGGGAACTCGTACTTCGTCTTCCACAGCCCGGCACCGAATTGGGTACACGCCGCAGAGTCCGGCGGGATTTGTCCTTGATGCCCAGCGCCACCGGGAGAGTCGAACGCATTTGAATTGCAGCGCTCGAGGAGAATGTCTCCATACATCTCACGGAAGCTCTTCTCGACCCTCTTGATGCTATCTGCATAGTTGGGGTTGTTAGGGGTCCAGCGCCCAAACGGGTCGCCGCCCAGTGCATTGCCCTGATTCGTTCCGTAGAAGATGACCTGCACAAGACTGGTCACACCATCGAACGCACCACCACCCGCGGGAGTGCCCGCGCTTGGCTGCGAGTTGTTCGGAGTCTCCCAGCTCTCTGCGCAGCAAACGCAGTAGGCATAGAGACCTTGGTCGAAGCTGCGCGGCGGCGCATTCCACTGCGTGCCTAAGTTGTTCCGTGTGAGGCAGCTCTGCGAGCACGCATTGTCTTCACTCGTAAACGGTCCTGCTCCTGTAAAATTCGGGAACTGGATCCGTTCTCCCGTCTGCTGCTGCACGAGGTTATTGTTGTAGAGTAGGCACGCTTCAAGCTTGCGATCCGTGTCGTTGTACAACATCGCCCGTTGCGGGTTCGCCAGCCGGTTGTTCGTCCACTGGATCTGCTTGAGCATCTGCAATTCAGCATGATCGTTTGCCTGCTCCTGGACGGTCGCGAGGCCCGCAGCAACAGTCTTGTCGAGGTAGGAGAGCGTGAGCTCCGCCACACCACGTATCGACTCGAAGAGGTTCAGGTGGCGATCGCGATCATTGATATCGCCAGCCCAGTCCTTCTGCATCGCAGGGAGTGAGATGTAGAGCGGAAGCGCGGACTTTTTGACCTCGTCATCAGTGCCGAGATGCATGCGCCGGATGCTCTGCCTTCGATTGACCGCAAGGAATTGGTCTGAGTCCATGGGGTTTCGGGAGTCCGCCAGCGATGGATAGATTCTCACGGTCGACGCCGGGTCTGCAGGGTTCTGGCCCTGAACCGTCGAGTTAAAGAAGATCGGCGTGCGCTCGGAACCCCATCCGGCGCGTCCGGGCTTCCGGTAGGTGCGGCGCGGGTCATTTGCGTTCGGCATCGTCACGAGCTCTTCGACGCGCGATGACGATTGAAACAGGTTCTGACCCTGTGCTCGAGCTTCCGTCGCGAACAGATGCGACGAGAGAAGCGTTGCCGCCAGTCCGATGCCGCCAACGATGATGGTGCGCATAAAGTCCCCCGTCACTTTCCCTGAACCTGACACTGTGCTGATACTCAACGAACCGGCCGCGTTCATACGCCTCACTCAATTAAAATCTGTTGGTCGACTGCGCCGCGCTCTTCTTCGCCGAAACGCCCCGAACTTCTGGATCCTTCCGCTTCTCACCCGGCGCGGACTCCACGACGGCTGGAACGAACTTGCCGAGCTTCTTCTGCTGCTTCTCCGCTGCTCCGACTGGCTTGATCAACAGCGCGCGCTCTGACTGCGAAAGCGTGATCGGTCTGCCCTGGGCAGCACGAACAAACTCATACATGTGCTGAAAGCTTTGCTGACCCGTTCGAACGAATGCGCTCTTGCTGTTCGGCGCAAGCACGACGATCGTCGGGACGAGTGCAACGCGAAGTGCCTTTGCGATTCGCTCGGCTTCTGCGCCGTGCCATATCTCGGTGGTGAGCCCAGTATAATCCCGATATGCCTTCTCCCACTCCTCGGAGTGTCCACCGAGAACGAGTCCGGCCATTCGAAGCTTCGGATCGGCTTTCACCACTTGCCACAGCCGCTCAACATCGGCGGCCATGTTGCGCGAATACACGTTGCTGAAGGAGAAGAAGAAGTAGATCTCAGCCTCGCCGCCCTTATCGGGAACGACCTGCTTCAATGCCTGTTCATGCGTTGCGCGAACACTGGACTTGGTCCCATCTCGCGCTTCGGCCATCGACACTTCCAAATATTGCTCGACACCGACCCATTCCTCTTCCTCGATGACACCCTCGGCAATCATCGCTTCGCCGATCAGGTTCGACAGTTCGCGAACCTGAAACATCAACTTCACCATGTAACGCACGAACTGCCGCGCGTAGGCGCTGGCAGTCACGCGATCCCCATCTTGATAAGCGCGTGCCATCGCACGAAACGGCGATGGGGCTTCGGAGTTAATCGGGATAACGGGTTCCTGATCCGGTGGTAAAATATCGGAGGCGGTGGCAGCAACACGCTCTGCGGCGGGCTTGGGAGCTGACGCTTCTGCTGCGAGCTGCGCCTCGACTTTCTTGACGACTTCCGGATCGAGTTCTACTTCAGGCTTTCTCGCCGCGACGGCGTTGTCGTTGGTCGCCGATTTCTGAGCGTCAAAGAATCCGTCGCGCGACAAGCTGTTCTTGAAGAACGACATCATCCGCTCGTCGGCTTCCTTGCTCGGCGCGTTGACATGGGGAGGATTGGCTGAGGATGCGTCTGCGGTCGTCGACTGAGCGAACGCGATTTGCGATGAAGCGTTCAGGCAAGCAGCAAGCAGAATGGCGGCGAGCATCAGCGAGTACGCCGAAACCGCGGACCACATTCGCGCTCTACCACGCCGCTGATGACTCTTCGTAAGCAACTTGTAAGAACCTCAATTCACTAAAAAATGGGCACACGTGTCCCGGGGAACTCCTCTCTCTATCTCTTATCTCTGTTATGGGGCGTACTGCTCCAGAGGTGACGTTCCCGACAGGGAATAAAACCTGTTATTTTCACGGGTTAGGCCAGATTTTACGGTCTGCGCCCCCAACTCCCCAGCGGAGTCCTCTGAATATCAAATTTACGCGGTCGGGCGAAGTCCGGATCGGGCCATAAACCGAGCCCAGCTTCGCTCCCACAGCTCTGAGGCGATGGGAAACCGCGGTCTCAGAGGGGGAGCAACTGACCGAGCCTGGATCCGAGAGGCCTGCGCTTCGCGGTATCGAATTGGTCTGATACTCTCACCCGGTATCTCTCCAGGAAACGCGAGAATGATCGACGAACGGGTCAAGAAGAGCCTTTGCCGCCTCCAGGAGCGGTTTGCGCTCCCCTTCTCTCCGTTTCCCGTACTTCAGCTCGACGTCAGTTGGCCATCGAACGGCACGATCGCGCTCCTCCTTGAGGAACTTCGGAAGCGCGGGGATCGTTCCGCCGCCACGTCGCCCTTCGTTGAGGAGATCGCTTCCTACATCGGAAGCATCGCCTACGAATGTTGGCGCGCATTTCCAAATACAGCCAACGTCGCACTCGCGTCGCACGACGCCACCGGCGAGGTCGTGCTCTCCGGCGAGAAGAAGAATCGAAAAGGAGGGATCTCGCGCTTCTCGGTCTCGGTATCGTCCATGATCTCGTCGATGCTCACGGCCGACCACAACGTCATGCCACTCTTCGACCGGACCGCCGAAGGCTTTCTCCGTGACGGACAGTCGGAACTTCCGATCGCGATGCTGGGGTTGTGCACGGGCCTCTGCCCGATCGGCGACGGAGACTGGAAAGATTCCAAGTTATACGAGGCGACCGGTGAGCTGCTTGCGACACAGCGCATCCTCGCAGAGTCTTGCGCGATTTATTATCGCCGTGTTTTTCCACATGAGCCGATCGGCGCGGATCCGAATCTCTATTCCGCCTATCTCGTCCTTCCACCTCAAGGTTTCGACGAACCTGGACCGACGTGCCGAGCAGTCACGGGACTATATCACTATCTGATCGAGACGGAGGTCCCCGCAGCCTCTT
>JADYYL010000097.1 GCA_020853655.1 Deltaproteobacteria bacterium | reverse complement strand
TTCGGCACGTGGCAGGCGCTGCTGCCGAACTGAGCTCCCGCCGCATCGGAGCGCTGATGGTGCTTCGCCGCGACGTTGGGCTCGATGAGTACGCCGAACATGCCGTGCGACTCGACGCGCTCATCTCGGACCAGTTGCTTGTCGCGATTTTCCAGAAAACCTCCCCACTCCACGACGGTGCCGTGATCATTGAGGGCGATCGGGTGGTCGCGGCGGGAGCGGTATTGCCGCTGACCTTCGAAGCGCCGAGTAGTGGGTATGGAACTCGTCATCGCGCGGCCCTCGGTTTGTCTGAGGTGAGCGATGCGGTCGTTGTCGTCGTCTCCGAGGAAACCGGGAATATTTCGCTGGTTCGAGAGGGGCGGATGAGCACGGAGCTCGACGAGCGTTCGCTCTACAACGCGCTCTTCCGTCTCACCTTGATCCGGCATCGCCGACGTCAGCGGCAGTGGAAGTCTCTGTTCTCGAGTTCGTCGCGTTCAAAAAGTTTGCCGGTCCAGAATAACGAGACGCCGGAGCCCTGAAGATGAAAGAGTTCTTCACGAAGAACATCAGGCTCAAACTCGCTTCGCTGCTCCTGGCGATTTCCTTTGAGATGTACTTCCTCAGTCCCACAAACCTTGCCATCGAAACGATCAAGGTCCCGATCGATATTTTGAACGTCCCCCCGTCGATGATGACCATGGCTCCAGTCGTGCCCCAGGACGGACTCCATGCGGATGTTCGAATCCGAGGCCCGTTGCCGATTGTCCGACAGGCGCTTGATCAACCTCATCGCTTCTTAATTCGGGTCCCAGAGAATCCCGGCGTCGAGAGAAGCTTCCTCCTCCCGCTTTCCGAATCTCAACTTGGACTTCCGCAGGGGATTCAGGTCGTGTCGATCGAACCGCGCGACATTGAGGTGAAGCTCGAACGAACCATGCGCAAGGAGGTTCCTGTCTTCTTGGAGCAAGAGGGATCACCTCGCGAAGGCTACTTTATCGAAGAGGTTGAAATTTTACCTTCGAAGGTTGTCGTTACCGGCCCAGAGTCTGAAATCCAACGCTTGGACTTTATCGAGACGGAGTTGCTGCACATCGGGGAACTGAAAGAGACGCGAACGCTCGAGGTTTCGCTTGTGCCGAACGGGCCGCGGACAACCTATGAGACGAAGAACGTGCGAGTCAGAGTGACGCTCAGTCCGAAGCAGTCGGAGCGCAGTTTTGACTCGGTGAAGGTCGGCATCGCCGCTCCCAGCGGCGTGGCCGCGACGGTCGAACCGACTCGGGCGAAGTGCACGCTCACGGGGGCGGATGACGTGCTGAAGAAGTTATCGGAGCGAGACTTCGAACTATTCGCGGATCTCGACGGCCTTGGGCAGGGGACACATGAAGTGGCGCTGAAGGCAAAACTTCCGACGGGGGTGAAGCTCCTCGCGGTGAATCCCGCGCGAGCGCGGGTGCACGTTGCCGAGAATGAGAAAAAAACGGAACAGGAAAACAGCCGATGAAGAAGTTGTTCGGAACCGACGGTGTGCGAGGAAAGGCGAACGAATTCCCGATGGATTCCGAAACCGTCTTGAAGTTGGGGCGGGCAGCGGCGCATGTGCTCCGCCGTTCTGAGGGGCGACATCGAATTCTCATCGGAAAGGACACCCGCGTATCCGGGTATATGCTCGAGCAGGCGCTCGCGTCTGGAATTACTTCGATGGGCGTCGACGTGCTGTTGTGTGGGCCTCTCCCGACGCCTGGAGTTGCTTACATGACCCGCAGTATGCGAGCCGACGCTGGCGTCATGATCTCGGCGTCGCACAATCCCTACGAAGACAACGGCATCAAGTTCTTCGGCGGCGACGGATTCAAACTCGCAGACTCAACCGAAGCCGAAATTGAGCGGCTGCTCGGTCCCGGACATCTCGACGAGCTCCGCGCCGTCCCGGATCTCATCGGTAAGGCGGCTCGGATCGAGGACGCGATTGGCCGGTATACGGTGTATCTCAAGAGCTGCTGTGATCGCGATAGCAAGTTCGATGGCCTGAAGATCGTGCTCGATTGCGCGAACGGCGCGGCCTATCGCGTAGCGCCTCTTGTCTTTGGTGAGCTTGGTGCGGATATCTTCACCATCGGCGATCGCCCGGATGGAAAGAACATCAATCTGAACTACGGTAGTCTTTACCCGGAGAAACTCGCCGAAACCGTTCGAGAACGCGGCGCGGATATCGGTATGGCGTTCGATGGCGATGCCGATCGGGTCATCTTCTGTGACGAGCGCGGTCAGATCTTCGATGGGGATCAAGTCCTTGCGCTCTTGGCATTTGATTTTCAAGCGCGGCGAGCTCTTCGCGGAGACGGGATCGTTGCAACCGTGATGAGTAATCTCGGACTTGAGATTGCGATGCGCAATCGAGGCCTCAAGCTTTACCGAACGGACGTCGGCGATCGCTATGTCTTACAAGAGATGCTCGCCTGCGGATCGAACCTGGGCGGAGAGCAATCCGGGCACGTGATCTCGCTCGATCACAATACAACGGGGGACGGCATTCTCACGGCGATTCTCGTGGCGAGCGTATTGGTGCGTTCCGGAAAACCGCTCTCTTCGTTCCTCGGTTTGATGGAGCATTTCCCCCAAGTCTTGTTGAATGTGAAGGTCTCCAAGAAAAAGCCGTTTGCGGATCTGCCCGACGTTCAGCGCGTCCTCCGTGATGCAGAGCAAAAGCTCGGCGACCGCGGTCGCGTCTTGCTTCGCTACTCAGGCACCGAGGCAAAGGCTCGTGTCATGGTCGAATGTGGCGACGAGGTGATGTGCAAAAGCATTGCACAAGAGATCGCCGATACCGTTGTTACTTCATTGAGCGCATGAGAATCGTTTCGGCACAGGAGATGCGGAGCGTCGACGAGAGTGCCTTTCGCCGGCTCGGTATTCCATCCTTCGCCGTGATGGAGAGTGCGGGTCGAGCTGTTGTCTCCGTGCTCATGCGATGTGCGCCCGAACTGTCGCACGTCGATGTGCTGTGCGGTCCAGGGAATAATGGAGGAGACGGCTATGTCATCGGCCGAGTCCTTCGAGATCTCGGTGTTGACGTGGATCTCTTCTCCACGTCCGAACCGACTTCGAAAGACGCAATCCTCGCGGCTTCGGCTTTCCGAGCGAGTGGGGGAACAGTTCAATCTCTTTCGACCTATCTTCCCCGACCAGACTCGATTGTGATCGATGCTCTCTTTGGCTTCGGTTTCGGCGGCTCCGGATTCCGAGGGTCGCTGGACGATGAGCTCAGTGGCGTCTCTCGCTCCATTGAACATGCGCGTGCCACCGCCCGTGTTCGTGTTCTCGCGGTCGATGTTCCCAGCGGGGTCGATGCGACTTTGGGCACCGCTGCGCTCAGCTGTATCACGGCGGACTGGACGGTTACCTTTCAGTATCCGAAGCGCGGCCATTTCTTGTTTCCAGCAGCAGAGAAGCGCGGAGAGCTTTTCGTCGTCGACATCGGGGTCGGTGAACAGGGCGAGTTCAAGGAGTCCATCGCCGATATTCCACAGATTGAAGCATTCGCGCGACGCAGCTTTCACGTGGGCGCGGACGCGCACAAGGGCACGAAGGGGCACGTGTTCGTCGTCGGAGGCTCGGAGGGGTGCTACGGGGCCCCGCTTCTTTCTGCGCGAGCGGCGCTTCGCCTTGGAGCGGGGCTGGTGACGATTGGACTCTCGAGACAGGCAGAAGCGCTCCTCACAGAGTCGCTCGGGGAACTGATGTCGCTCGTCATCTGGGACGAATCTCAGGATCTCGATGCGCGAGCCAAACTCACAGAGTTCGTCGATCGACGGCTCGGGAAGTTATCCTCGCTCGTCATAGGTCCCGGACTCGGACTTGGCGATCGGTCTGCCACCATTGCGCGCGCCATTCTTCGAATCGCCCGTGAGCGCGATATTCCGACCGTCATCGACGCCGACGGACTTTCGCTCATTGCCGCCCGCGAAGATCTTTGGGGCGATCTTCCGCCGCGGACGGTGTTGACCCCTCATCCCGGAGAGATGGCGCGATTGCTGAACACCACGAGCGAAAAGATTCAGGCCGACCGATTTGGTGCTGCACGAACCCTCAGCACCGATCGCCAATGCTGGGTAATACTCAAGGGAGCCCATTCAGTGGTCGCTCATCCTTCTGGCGAATGCTCAGTGGTTCCCGTTTCCGCTCCAGCGCTTGCGACTGCGGGGTCCGGGGATATATTGGCGGGCGTCCTCGGAAGCCTCCTGAGCCGCTCGGATGCTTTTGGAGAAGACGTTATTCTCGGCGCGACGCTGCACGCCTATGCCGGCAAGAGGTTTGCCGAGCACCCGGTCGGGGTAGTCGCTTCGGATCTCGTTCCGACGATAGCGGATGTCGCCAATGACCTCATATCGTTTGAACAAGCGGTGACCCCGGATTTCCCGGTCCTCGCCATCTACCCGGCTGTTCCGTCATGATTCAGTGCTCGATCGAATCTCACTCGCTCGAGGACACGGCGGTTATTGCCCGCGTTGTCGCAGATCTGTGCCCGAGCGGTTGTGCGATCGGGTTAAGCGGAGACCTCGGCGCGGGAAAGACGGAGTTTGTGCGAGGATTGGTCGCTGCGCTTGGCTCTGCGGATTCAGCGACGAGTCCCACTTACGCACTTGAGAATGTTTACCCGGTCCGTAACGACCACCGGTTCTCTGCGGTGCACCACTGGGATTTGTATCGAGTAGGCCGCGAGGATCCCGGAGTGATCGAACAGATACGAGAGCTTCGGGAGGATCCCCGTCGGCTGGTCGTCATCGAGTGGCCCGAGAAGGTTCCGGAGGTGCACAACTCGCTCTCCCTGCAGATCTCATTGTCTTTTCGGCCGGGAAGCGACGCGGTCCGAGAGATCGCCGTCATCGGCGCCATCGCCGCGCAGATCTGCGAAAAAGTGCGAAAATAGCCGGTAAAATAGCATTTTCGCTATTGGAAAGTACTTGCCACACGGCAGTGCGGGTGTATTGTAGTCGCGGAAAAACGACGTTTTGAGCCCAAAAAACGTCGTTTCTGATGCATGTGAGCAAATCCACTCGGACGGCTTCTCCGGGGGTGGCATTCCACCTCCAAATTGAGCGGCATAATCGATCGGAGTGCGCTGGCTCTCGGCAGGCAGAACGGTAAGAACATGATTTCGGAGAAGGATTATCGTGGCAGCAAAGAAGACGGCAAAAGTTGATACCTCGGCCAAGACGAAAGTCACGAAGCCGAAGAACGGTGTGCAGTTCAGCCAAAGTGAGTTCTACGAGTGCGTTCGTACGAACTGCGGCCTGGACAACAAGCGCATCGCTAAGGATGTGTATTGGGGCTTCGCCGGAATGATTCAGGCTGCTCTGAAGAAGGGCTACCGAGTTCCGCTTCCCGGTATCGGAAAGATCCTCGTTCGCCACTCAAAGGCGCGCATGGGTCGTAACCCTGCAACCGGCGCGATCATCCAGATCCCGGCTCGCAAGCGCGTTCGTCTTACGGCGAGCAAGGCTCTTAAGGAAGCCGTTCTGAAGTAGTATCCTCTCGGCGGCTGGGATTTTGCTCTGAAAGTTTGCCCCGGGAACTATCCCCCTGGGACCATGCCCGGGCACAGGAGACCAGCCGCGCGGGGATGATAGTTGAGTATTGCTGCGCCCAGCTCCTCCGTCGCGACGATCAGCTCGCTCGATGCTCAAATCGGAAACCCGGTGTCTGCCGCAAGGTAGACACCGGTTTTTTTTGGTCGTCCCCCCGCCTATCTTTCTCCCGATCTGTCCTCGTCCGATCGTAAGCGGTGCGCCGACGGCGTTCTATCCTAACTTGCCGAGGGCTGCGAAGTTGTCCTCACAACCGACGGAGGGCAGCCGATTCAACCGCAGGGAAGAAAGGATAGAACGCCGTCGGCGCACCGCTTACGAGGCGGGTGCACTAGCTGACGCCAAAGTTCTGGACGGGGGCGGAGAACGGTTCCGTCAAGAACGCCGCTTAGGCACCGCTTACATTGCTCGAACTTAAACTTCGAAGTGGCTACCTGGGAGCGGGAAAGGTCAATCCCACCATCACCCCTTTGTTTCAGCGCTCTCAAGAGCGCGGCGCAGAGATCTGTCTTTGAACCGACATTCCGTACGTGAATTTGCCTCGGAGAGTCGGTGTGAAGCCGAAAAATCTCCGATCTGCCCGCCGATCCACCTCGATCACTCCTATGATCAGTTCAAAACTCGCGCTTCGCGAATGCGAGTTACTTTAAGCGGATGAAATTCAATCAGACTCTTTGAGGAAAGATCGGAGAGATCGATCGGATCGGAAAGATCGGATCATCGATCATCCCAGGCCCCGCTTACTTGCCCTTAACCGTAGCGTCAATAAACTCGATTGGTTCAGTTTCGTATGCTGACAACTCGAACGTCCGAGACTGATCGTCGGCGGTAGAAAATTTCAAGTCCACTCCTGTGCGGAACAGTGCCTTGCCGCAGCGAGGACAGATTTGGTCATCCGGCGACGGAAGATTAGTCGCTGCGGAGTTCTCCGCACCGCCTCCCGATCCTTTCGTCTTGAAGACTCCGTCGAGAATCCACCCGGACCACCCGCATGCGTCTTCTGTCAGTGCGCATGCAGCGTTTGCTAACCACACTGTATCAGGCTGCTCAACATCGGAGAGTTCGATATCCACAAGCTCTCTAAATTTCATCGGAAGTTTGAGTGACATATGGACCTCTCTTTACGATGCGGGGACAGTTCTTGGC
>JADYYL010000096.1 GCA_020853655.1 Deltaproteobacteria bacterium | reverse complement strand
TACTCTCGGTTGGGTCTACTACCGCAAAGGCTCCCCACGAGCGGCGCTGCCGTATCTCGAGGAAGCGGCCGAGCTCGATGCGAAGAACAACCCGAAACGTGCCGACGGCAAGCGCAACGTCAATCCTGAAATCCTTCTCCACATCGCGACGGTGAAGAAGGAGCTTGGTGATGCAGCGGGTGCAAAGACGGCGCTGACGGAAGCGCTCCAACTCGTTCCGGAGTCGCATCCTACTCGTGCACGGCTATTAAGTGCGCTGGAAGAATTGAATAACCCCGCAACGGCTGCGGGCACCGCAGAGGGTACTTCGAATGAATCGTAATGCGAACCATCTCGGACGGCGAAATTGTTCCGCAGTTTCGCTGTGCCTCTCCTTCGCAGTCCTCGCGCTGGCACTTCTGAGCGGATGCGGGCCACGAGGCCGTGACCATTCGGAACTCGCGCCGCTCGATGCGACGGGCGCGTATCGCATCCGATCCGGCGACGTGCTGGCGATCAATGTTTGGGGAGAGCCGCAGCTCTCCTCACAGGCGCTGGTCCGCGAAGATGGTCGCTTCACCATGCCGCTGATCAACGAAGTGCCTGCCGCAGGACAGACGCTCGATGAACTCTCGAAGAAGGTGACGACGCAGCTCGCTCAGTTCATTCCTGGCGCAACGGTGAACATCTCGATCGCGCAAACGGCGCCGGTTCGTTACTACCTCCTCGGCAAGTTCAACAAGCCGGGCGAGATTCGCAGCGTCGGCAACGTGACGCTCCTGCAAGCGATTGCGAGCGGTGGAGGCTTTGCGCCGTTCGCGGACGAAGACAGCATCACACTGATCCGGAAGGGCGCTGAAGGCGACATCCGCTACAACTTGAGCTACGACCGCGTGCTCAGTGGACGCGAACCCAATCCGCAACTCCTCGACGGCGACACGATCAACGTCGACTAACGTGCTGCCCCACGGCGAATTCCTCGTTCGCTATGGGATAGATCTGTTCGAACTTACTCAGGCTGAGGAAAAATCGTCGATCCGCGGCTGGGCGACCCGAAGGTAGCTCTCCGTGGAGAGGATCATCGAGTCCGTGAGCGATCCAGCGTTGAACGCAATTCGCTCGTTCTGCTCGATCGAGCGGTCGACAAACAACGTGAAAGGCAGAATTGGAGGTCCGAACGGGGGTACGCTTCCCGGCACCAGGCCCGTCAGTTCGAGAAGCTCCTCCTTTGTCGCGAAGCGAATTTTCTTCGCCGAACACAGCCGTTTGACGCGGTCCGAATCCAGCTTCCGCGCGGCGCTCAAGACAAAGAGCATGAAACGGTCGTCAACCTTGATCAGAAGCGCTTTGCCACCCGTGGAGAGATCCTCGCCTCTCGCGCGGGCGGACTCTTCGGAGGTCTTGGTGGGCTCGTGATGCACTTCACGAAACTCAACTTCATTGGAGCGGAGAAGTGCACGGATCGCTTCGAGCGTTGCGGACATGGGAAGGATAAAACTCGTGGATTGTTAGAGCAATCTTGCTCACTCAGGGTCTACGGCGCGATCGCTGGCGTGACAAGCTCTCCCTGACCATTCTTGACTTGGTAGATCATCGAGCGCCGCCCCAGATACGAGTGGTTTTCGTCAAACCGAAAGTCGAGGCCATCGATCGTCATGCCTCGTTCCAGCGCCTTCACTCGATCCGCTTCGTTCTGAACACGTACCGCGAGGAGCACTGCATAGTAGCCGAGATCAGCATTGAGGATCGGATCGCGCTGATACCGAGCTCGAAACTTCGCGGCGAAAGCGGGCGCGGCCGTCTCTCGCTGCGAGTAGTACGCTCCTTCTATAAGCGCCGGATCGACGAGCTTCTGCTCGAGGGCGTCAAAAGCGACGGTGTGTGCAATCAACGCCGTGTCTCTCACGCCGATATCTTTGAGCTTCCGTACCAACACCGCGTATCCGCCCGGCTGCGCGTCGATATACACGACGTCGGCACGGCGCTTCCGCACTTCCAGCGCGACGCTCGATGCGTCTGAGAGCGTGATGTCGGCATACTCAACCTCACCGAGCCAGGTTCGCCCGGATGTCGAGAAGATTCGCTCCATCTCTTCCGAGAGAGTCTGCCCAAAACCAGAAGCGTAACGAACGATCAACCCCCGCCTCCAACTCTTCGCTTGGATAAGAGGCTCATAGGCGCGCATCCACGTCCTGAGATCTCCGGAAAGGAGGAAATAGTGTGGAGCCGCAACGGCGTCCTTGTTCCACAGTGTTTCACACGAAAGGAGCAAAACTCGCTCCGAATCGGCCTTCTTGACGATTGAGTTGAGCCACCAGGAGCCGCCGACAATGGTGTCGACGTTCGAGAGCGAACGAAGTTTTTGGTAAGCCGAGACGGTGTCGGTTGCGTTGGACTGATCGTCCTCGATGATCAGCACGATCGCCGCACCCGTTTCGTTCAGTTCAACCGCGGCAAGCTCCGCCCCTTCCTTGACCGCGGTTCCCCAGCTCGATGCGAATCCCGAAAGAGAAGCGATCAGTCCGATCTTCTTCGGTGGGGGAAGCTCGGCAAGGCTGAGGTTCGCGGAAAGCGCGGCTATTAAAACGGCAGCGAGTGCGAGGTATTTACTCAGCGTCATTGGTGCCGAAGTAGCGATCACCGAAGTCTCCGAGCCCAGGCACAATAAATTTCTGATCGTTCAGACGCTCGTCGATGGCCGCGGTGACGACGTGAAGCTCTGGAAACTTTGTCGTCAGTCGCGCGATCCCTTCCGGTGCGGACACAATGCTCACCAAGGAGAAGCTTTTTGCGCCTTTGCCCTGCATCGCGTCGAGTGCGTCTTCGACAGACCCTCCGGTAGCAAGCATCGGATCGAGGAGGAACACATGCTTGCCTTTCAAGTCAGGCACCCGAACATAATAACGCTTGGGTGCCGCGGTCGCTTCATCGCGCTGGATGCCCAAAAATCCAATCGCCGATTCCGGGAAGAGCTCTTGCGCAGCCTGCAGCATCGACAGTGCCGCGCGGAGGATCACGACGAAAACGATCTGCTCGGAAAGTTGCGTGCCCTCAAACGGCGCTAGCGGCGTTTGAATCCGCTTTGGCTTGGTCGGGAGGTTCTCCGTGGCATACGTCAGGAGGAGCTTCGACGCGACCAGACCATGACGCTGGAAGAGCATCAGTGGTGTGGACTGGTCGCGGAGGACGGTGAGAGAAGTTTGAAGAAGGGCGTGCTCGACGACTCGAACGTTAGACACGAATGCTCCGTTAGAAATCGTTCACTCCCGTACGGTGGCGCGTGAGCCAGGATCACCTCGGCGGCATTTCACCGCCGAGAATCGAACACTCAGACGAGCTTCTTGATTGCGTTGATTAGTTCCGTCTTTTGCACGGCGCCGACGATCTGCTCTTGCAGCTCGCCGTTCTTGAACAGAATCAAGTTCGGAATCCCGCGCACGTTGTAGCGCATCGCCGCGTCTTTGTGGTTGTCGACGTTGATCTTCACGACCTTCAACTTCCCGTCGTACTCTTGCGCGAGCTCCTCGACCACTGGGGCGATGCTCTTGCACGGCCCACACCACGGAGCCCAGAAATCCACGAGGACCGGAGTGGACGACTTGATTACTTCTGCTTCGAAATTTGCGTCACTTCCGTCTACGACCTTGGCCATATGATCTCACCACCAATTGATGTTCTTCGTCTCATCCACCGCCACTCGGGCTGGGACCGAATCATCTCTACCCCTTACGGTGTTTGCAAGACCGTTTCCGAGTGGATCGACTCAAGCCCCAAAAAGAACAGACGGTGAAGCGGACGAACCAATCACCATTGTAAGAGAAATTAACCGAGCGGAAAAGGCGGCAGTTCAATCAGATTCATCCCGGGGTCGTACTTTCACTAACAATTTCAGGGCAGCGCCCACTGAGACGCTGATTTTCCGGAACCCTCGGCGGGAATTGAGGAGTGCCAACTCTAAGATCAGCCTGAGGGAGCCGAGCTTGCGCGTCAGACGAGGCGCAGGAAAATCGAGGAGCGAAGTGTATTCAATACATGCGCACCGCAGATCTCTCCCACTACGAAGTATGGCGCCAAGCTGACGGTCCTATCGGACTATATCGACGCGCTGAGGGAGCCGAGCTTGCGCGTCAGACGAGGCGCGGGAAAATCGAGGAGCGCAAATGTATTACTATACATGCGCACC
>JADYYL010000095.1 GCA_020853655.1 Deltaproteobacteria bacterium | reverse complement strand
GGCGCGCGGCTCTCCCGATCGTCTGCACGAGACTGGTTTCAGAGCGGAGAAACCCCTCTTTGTCCGCATCCATAATCCCAACCAGGGAGACTTCGGGAAGGTCGAGACCTTCCCGGAGCAGGTTGATACCCACGAGCAGATCGAACGCTCCATCGCGAAGTCCCCGGATGAGATCGATGCGATCAAGCGTGTGCACTTCGGAGTGGAGATATTTCACTCGCACGCCGAGGTCCTGATAATACTTCGTGAGATGCTCGGCGAGACGCTTCGTCAGCACGGTGACGAGCGCTCGTTCGCCACGCGCCGCGACGGCGTTTACCTCGGCGAGGAAGTCGTCGACCTGACTCCGAGCTTCGCGCACGATGACATTTGGATCGAGGAGCCCGGTCGGCCGGATAATCTGCTCGATGATGGTTCCACCGCTGTCCTTTACTTCGAACTCTGCCGGTGTCGCCGAGACATACAATATGTCGCGTACCTTCCCTTGGAACTCGTCAAATCGGAGCGGACGATTGTCGAGCGCCGAGGGGAGACGAAACCCATAGTCCACGAGGGTTTGTTTTCGTGCGCGGTCGCCGCGATACATCCCCACGAGCTGCGGCACGGTCACGTGACTCTCGTCGATGAACATCAGAAAATCAGGGGGGAAGTAATCGATCAACGTCGGCGGCGCTTCTCCGGGGGGTCGTCCCGTGAAGTGCCGTGAATAGTTTTCGATGCCGGGACAGAATCCCATCTCTTCGAGCAACTCCAGATCGTAAAGAGTGCGCTGCTCGAGCCGCGTCGCCTCGAGCACCTTCCCCATTGCGCGCAGCTCTTCAAGTCGAGCCTCAAGCTCTGCCTCGATGGTCTCGATCGCGGCCTTGACGCGGGGTCGGCTGGTGACGAAGTGGCTCGCGGGATAGATGCAGACGGATTGCAACTTCCGGAGCAGCTTCCCCGTAAGTCGATCGATCTCTGCGATCTCTTCGACGCTCTCGCCGAAGAACTCCACCCGGATGCTTCGCTCGTCATCGGACGCTGGGCAAATCTCGACCACGTCACCCCGGACTCGAAATGTGCCGGGCGTGAAGTCGACATCGTTCCGTGAGAACTGAAGCGCGATGAGCTTCCGAAGCAGATCGTCGCGTTCCAATTTGTCGTTCTTCTCGACAAACGCGACGGACTCAAAATACATCTGCGGATCGCCAAGGCCGTAGATGCAACTCACGCTGGCGACGACGATGACATCGCGGCGCTCCAGGATCGCTTTCGTCGCTGCATGACGAAGCTTATCGATCTCTTCGTTGATGGCAGAATCTTTCTCGATATACGTATCGGTCGAAGGGAGGTAGGCCTCGGGTTGATAGTAGTCGTAGTAGCTGACGAAGTAGCGAACGGCGTTGTCGCCGAAGAGTTCCTTGAACTCCGAGTAAAGCTGCGCAGCGAGAGTTTTGTTGTGCGCGAGCACGAGGCCGGGTCGATTCAACCGCTCGATGACGTTGGCCATCGTGAATGTCTTCCCCGAACCCGTCACGCCGAGAAGCACCTGCCGATTCTTCCCTGCCTCAAAGTTGGAGACCAACGCATTGATTGCCGCCGGCTGATCGCCCTTCGGCTGATACGCACTCGTCAGGCGGAAATGACTGGTGAGATCCACCCGCGCAAGATGGCCTCTCTGCTTTTCATGTTCTGCTGGGTCGGGCATCGGCTGCGATCGGGTGATTGATACGGAGCAGAATGATAGACGACGCGAATCGTCGTTTCATTTCCTCGGCGAAAGGACAGTGTCCCTCGTCAGAGAAAAGGAATCAATTTGACGCGTAGCGAGAACGGACGAGAGCGAGGACTACTTCTCTTCGCCGAGCTCTTGAATAGTGAATAGTCCGCGCGTGCCGTATTTCTGGCGGGTCTTGGTAATCTGGTCGACGCCGACAGCCGAAGCCGTATTACCCCAAGCACTCCGCACGTATGTCGCGACCGCGGCCAGCTCTTCATCCTTGAGGATCGATCCCCAGGGCGTCATGACGTTGTTGTAGACGGTGCCCTTCACGGTGATCGGGCCTTGGAGCCCGTAGATCATAATGGCCGTCAGCCGCTCGACGTTATCGCCGACGACATACGGGCTCCCGGCAAGCGGAGGAAATGCGCCGGGCAGACCGTTCCCGTGGAGCTGATGGCACGCTGCGCAGCTCTTGGCGAAGACTGCTTTCCCGTCAACGCCCTCATCCCCTTGTGGGAGCACTGCGCGTTGGACAGTCACACCTTCCAGCACCGCTGTATGAGCGACTGCTGCATACTGCACGCCGCCGACATTCGGAGCTTTCGTGGAAGCAAATTCGACGGAAGAGCGCTCGCAAGCGAAGAGACCGAGCGCGGCGACTGTAGCGAGAATCCCGAAGTGGGAGCGTTTCATATCCGGAGTAGAAAAAAGGCTCTGCGAAAATGTTCAGCTCTTGGAAATCTCGATCTCCAAACTTGGGGAGCAAGAGTTTCCAAAGCACGATGCGGGATCCACGAGGCAGGAACAACGTGCCGCACCACGAGTCATACCAGTCCGCGAACTGTTGCGTGTTCGCGAAGCGGCGCCCCAAACGGCTGGGATCCTGACTCGTGGAACGTTTGCGGCGAGTCTCAGCGAACAACAAGCTTTCGACCGGCTGCCTGCCCTGGGGGAGAATCGAACTCCCACGCGGTTGCCCACACATGAACCTGAATCAT
Source organism: Deltaproteobacteria bacterium (assembly GCA_020853655.1). Classification (GTDB taxonomy): domain Bacteria; phylum Bdellovibrionota_C; class UBA2361; order SZUA-149; family JADYYL01; genus JADYYL01. The sequence goes on along the minus strand of JADYYL010000095.1, from coordinate 3,609 downwards.
GCCTGTCTACCAGTTCCAGCACCAGGGCAAATGGTCTCAACGGAGCGGGGATAGTAATGAAACTCGACGCCGCGGGATAGTCCTCAAACGGAGGTAATCGCACTCTTCTTTCCGTCTCCGTGGAAAACCTGTCGGTCCCTCATGATATATATAGTCAGCAGACAATCCCGAAGGCGTCTCGACGGTAAGTCCCCGTAATCATTGGACTACAGGTCCCGCCCGATCGGGGTTTCTCAGACCCCAATCTCCCAACAACTTGGAATTTCAAGGTTTCCGAGCGGAATCATTAAGTTCCCCACCTAAACGCCGATTCCTAATCTAGGCACAGGATTGCCGGATTGTGAGGAGTACTGAGGAGACTTTCAAGGATGAGGTTCGAAAAAGATTTTCACCCGCTTAGGACGCGATGGCTCTACAGCTATCTAGCAGCACAGTTGCGATCAAGTATCGCGAAAAGTATCTCGGCCAATCCGTAGCCGAGAAGCCTGCCCGTTCCTCCCAGCTCTCTTCCACACCCGAAGTAAATTTTCAAAACAAGGCTCAGCTTTCAGCGCCGCCGGCCTCCGATTTCGAAGAAGCGACTGAAGTCCAGCTGTCCAGATCTGCACAGGCCCGCAAAGATCAGAGTGAGCAGAGCGGTCGAAAGCTCTCGAACACGGCTGCATTCGTCAACGTTGCGCAGAACGCCGTCAACAAAATCTCCGACCTCCTCGCGCAAGCAAAGCAAAACACCGACGAGCTTGAAACAGAGGTGAATCCAAACCGGCGTCAATCTCTGTCGGAAGAGACCGAGGCGTTGTTCAACGAGATCGAAACGATCAATGAAGACGCATCGCTGAATGGTGAGTCCGTCGTTAACGCCGGCGCAAAGACCTTTGAGTTTGATTTTAGCCGAGAAGAACCTGTCGGTGATCGCAGCTTCTCGTTCCAGGTAGGAAATATCGCGCTTTCATCCAGCGACCTCGGTGTCGATGGGCTGGATGCTGCGTCCATCGAATCTGATAGTGCCGCAGCGACCGCAGTCATCGAAGAAGCGGAAAGACGGGTCCAGCTCGTGAATGCAGAGCTCGAAAACGCGCGAGGGACTCTTTCAGCAGTTGTCGATTCGACTGCTTCGGCGGCAGCGAGCGACGTGCGCGCCGAGCAAGCGCTCTCCGCCGAGGGGAACGCACAAGCCTTCGCTGAAAAGGTCGCGGAATCGCTCGAAAGCTCCATCGTGGAAGCGCGAGAGTCTCACGATCTTCAAGCGGATCAGGTGAAGAACTTGCTCGCGGACGACGACGAACCTGCCGCGGCGGACGCATCGGCAGAAGGTGAAGTTGCCACCCAGCAGCTCTCCGCAGAAGAAGAAAAGCGACTGAGCGATTTCTTCACCGCCGCAGCAGAGTAAACCAACGAACTACCCTTCGCTCTCGTCTTCCTCCTCAGAACGGTCGCGTGCACCGAAATGGAGTCGATGAAACGCGGCAGCAAGATCTTCCTCGTCACTGCTCCTTCGTAGCTCTTCTACTGGCGGTGCGAGCAGCTTTCGCAGGAGCGCCTTCCCATAGTCACGAAACGCGGCTTCCACCTCGTCCCGCATGTCCGGCGGAAGGTCGAGTCGCTGGATTCGCCGGCGGGATCGGATGAGCTCCTGCTCGCACAGCGCATCAGCTCGACGATACAGACGTGCCACATGGTCCTCGCCACCGAGCCCCGAAATCCATCGCTGAAACAGGTCGACTTCCCGTTGAACGAGTGTTTCGCCGTGAAGCGCCTGAATCGCCCGCTCCTCGAAATTCTTCTGTATGACATCCTCGAGATCGTCGAGAGAATAGAGGAAACAGTCCGGAACGGACTCGATGCTCGAGTCGAAGTTTCTTGGAACTCCAAGATCGATGAAGAACTGCGGGCGGCCGGATCGTCCTGACTGCGCGGCCGAACACATAACTCCGGAAACAAGCGGCTCCCCGACCGAGGCATCCGCGCATCCAATCACGATGTCTGCCTGCGGCAACAACGTCTCGAGCTGGGACAGCTCCGCCGGAATCGCGTGAACGCTTCGCGCGAGATCCGCTGCGCGATCGAGGGAGCGACTGAGTATGAACGCACGTTTCACCCCTTTCGAAGCAAAGTGCCGAACCGTCAGAGAACCCATCTGACCTGTGCCGAGCAACAGCAATGAGGCCGTGCTCAGGTCTCCAAAGATTTGCGATGCTAGCTCGACTGCCGCGTATCCGAGCGACACAGCCTTGCGGCCGAGCGCAGTGTTGGTCCGAACCCCCTTTGCCGCGCGAAACGCTCTTTGAAACAGCCGATTCAGAATCGGAGAGGTAAAGCCCCCCTTTCGTGCACGCTCGTAACAGTCCTTCACCTGCCCCAAGATCTGTGGTTCGCCGAGAACCATCGAGTCGAGACCTGAAGAGACCCGAAAGAGGTGCCGGACAGCATTCACGCCGGTCATCTCGTAGAAGTGCGCCGCGCATTCGGCAACGCTCGTCGATGCCGTCTCGGCTAAGAGTTCTTTTGCGCGGAGCACGAAGTCCGCCGAGTCGCCTGCCTTCGTCACGACCGCGATGATCTCAACGCGGTTACACGTATTGAGGATCGCGCCCCCTTCCAACGGCGAGGATTCGCGCAAGCGAGAGAGGAAAGAGTTCGCCGCGTGAGAAGTCAGCGCGAAGCGCTCGCGAATCGCAAGCGGAGCGGTGCGATAGTTCATCCCAACGATCACGATGCGATCTTCAGGGGCGGCCGGTCGGATGGCTTCGGCATTCCGTTCAGTAGGCATGAAAGCTCCCTCCGATGACCTTCACACCGAAGAACGACAAAAGGAGAATGATGAACGCCCCCACAGAGAGCCACGCTCCGCGGCGTCCCCGTATGCCGCGGGAAAGGCGAAGAGCGACGATGATGCCGTAGACGAGTAAGAGGAAGGACGACCAGATGAGTCGCGGATCAAACTCGAAAAACCGCACCCGGTGATAGGCCGCGAACACGAACCCGAGCCCAACGCCGACGCTCATGAACGCGAGTCCGATGACAAGCGTCTTCGAGTTCAACCGATCGAGATCTTCAAGGGACGGGAGGCGCTGTTGTGTCGGAGTTAACCGCTTCTGCCTCAATAAACGCTCCTTGACCAGAAACGCCGCGCTAAAAACAAAAGACAACGCGAAAAGGAGATCGGCGAGGAGAGCCGCTCCGATGTGCGACCAGAGCAGCCAGCCGTTCTCCCACCTCGCGCTATCGGGCGCATCGACGTGAAAAGCAAGAGAGGAGAAAAGGAAGAACATGACACCCAGCGGCGCGACGAACGCACCGAGAGCAGTGACGGAGGGCTTTCGATATTCGAGAACCAGAAATACGCCAACTAACGCAGCACTCAGCGCGCCCAGCCCCATTGCAAACGATTGCCCCCCTCCAGTTCCCACGAGATTGGCCCGCAAGAGCGGAGCCGTGAGCGCAGCGAGGAAGGCGGCATGACAGACGAATCCCAGCGTCAACGCCGATCGACCAAACGATCCGAGTCGAGCGGAGCGACTGGAGAGGTAACGGGCGTAGAGATATCCGGCGAGCGTATAGAGGAGGATCGCGAAGATCGGCAGGAGATGAACGGTGAATTGGGCAGAG
>JADYYL010000094.1 GCA_020853655.1 Deltaproteobacteria bacterium | reverse complement strand
TTTCGGCGCCTCACTTTTTGCACTCAGCCTCGCCCTATCACCGCTCTCCGCATACGCGGTTCCGCCCGAGATTGAATTCTCGACGTTCCTTGGAGGCACCGTCTACGACTCGATTCGAGACATGGCGGTCGATACGCAAGGAAATATTTACGTAACTGGGGGAACGAGCTCGCCGAACTTCCCCGTGACCGCCGGGAGCTACCAAACCGTTCTCGGTCAAGGTCAACTTCCCGATGATCCGTCAACGACCTCTCCCATCGACGTGTTCGTTGTAAAGTTTAGCCCCACTGGGTCGCTCCTCTGGGCAACCTTTGTGGGCGGTCCGAATAACGATCGCGCCTACGCGATCGAAGTCGACAATGCAGGCTACATCTACCTCGGCGGTCGAGCGGGGCGAGGGTTCCCGGTGACGGCTGGAGCGTTTCTCCCGACCTTTCAGTCGAGTCCGAATACTGCTCCATACGGGCCGCAAGATGGGTTCGTTGCGAAACTCTCCCCGGATGGGAGACAGCTCATTTGGTCGAGTTTCTTTGGAAGCTCGGACGAGTTGATCGTGCGAGATATCGATGTCGATCGGGTAACGGGCGAGGTGTATCTTGCCTCCGCTACTTCAGGCGCAGCATTCCCATCAGCCATCTCGAGCCGATTCAATAACTCACCCAAGGGGGGCAACGACGCGGTCTTCGCGAAGATCCGAGCAGATGGTGCGCAAGTGCTCTGGGCCACCTATGTCGGGGGAACTGGGTTCGAGGATCATCAAAACTCTATCCGCGTCGATTCGAACGGTAACCTCTACGGTCTCACGACGACCCAATCGAGTAACATCGCGACTTCGGGCGCATTCGATACGACCTATGGCGGAGGAGGCGATGAGTTTGTGGTCAAGCTTTCACCCTCCAACGGGGCGCTGATTTGGGGCGCTTACATCGGCGGTTCGTTAAATGAATCCACAGAGACGCACGAACTCGCCGGAACTGATGCAAACGGAAACGTGTATGTCACCGGCCCAACTCGGTCTACAGACTTCCCGACAACGACCGGCGCTTTCCAGCGCACTTTTGGTGGCGGCGTCAACGACGCTTTCGTGATGAAGATCTCGTCCAATGGCTCGACGCTCCTCGCCAGCACGTATCTCGGTGGGAGCGTCAACGATCGCCCCGAGGGAACCTATGTTGCTCCAAATGGGATGGTGTTTTTCTCTGGCGTTACCGGATCGCCAAATTTTCCCGTCACACCGAACGCGTTCCGCACAACCCTCGGAGGAGGAGTTGACGCATTCGCGGCAGTTCTCTCGGCCGATCTCAGTAGTGTCGTCTATGCGACCTATCTCGGCGGAACGTTGACCGAGGGGGGCCGGGGCGCCGTTGGCGATGGGCGCGGAAATTTCTACTTCGGCGGAGATTCGCTGTCCCTCGACTTTCCGACGAAGAACGCTTTCCAGTCGGTCTACGGCGGGGGTTCAGGCGGAGACGGATTCTTCGCACGGCTGACGCTGACCGGCCCGGGGACCTCTCCATGCGACGTCAATTCGGATGGAAGCGTGAATGGCATCGATATCCAGTTGTCGGTGAATCAAGCCCTCCTGCTTCTCCCTTGCACGGCGGACATCAACAACGACGGGTCATGCAACGTGGTCGACGTACAACGGGTGGGGAACAACATTCTCGGCGCGCAATGCCTTACGGGACCGTAAGCCACTTGCCGGTCCGAAAGAAAGTACGCGGCACGAACAAATAACATTTTCATTCTGAGTCCACCGGGAAGTGGAAAGCCTGCTCCCCGGTGGACAATTCATCATCGTGACGACCGACTAGGCCGTTGCATCGCTTGTCGGCGGTGCTTGCTCAGCAGACTGCGCGAGCAGGTAGTACACCCAGACATCGGGATTCCGATTCTTGGAGCTCTGCGAGCCGAACCAGACGTTCAGTGCCTCGACGATCCGTGGACGTTGAGGGAAGTAGTGGAGCAACAACCGTCGACTGACGGTTGCGTCAACACTCGGGAGAATGAGCGTCAGATTCTCGTGCTCGAGAGCGATGGTGACCGCTTCCGTGGTGTACTCCAGATGCTGCCCAAACTTCTCCGGATAGAGCGAAAAGTAGAGCTGCAACAGGCGCGCGCGGAGTTGGAACGGTGTCGTTTCCCCGAGCAGCTTCTTGAGCACGTCGAAATGAGCCTCGCGGAAATCGTGGCCCGCCTCGTGGAAGCCCGAGAGGATTGTGCACAGTTCCTCGAACCTCTTCGCTTGCATACCGTACTCGAACAGCCGAGCAGAACGTTCCGAGTTCCACCACCCCGCAAACGTGGAGTCCGCGGAGACCCAGCGAGCCGTCGCTGCGAACGAAAGCAGAGACAGCGCATAACCGCCGTAGACATCCGAATCCGAGATGCGAGAACTGGTACTCGGGTCGGCGAGGAAGAGCGTGAGATCGGCCTGCGTTGACTCGCCGAGGAGGAGATTCGTCGCCGCCGCATCGAACACGGGACGTTCATCGTGGTGCTGATGCGCCACGTGAATGTCGTGCAGCGCGAGAAGGTCGCTCGTGAGAAGCCGGGTAGCTGCGCCCGCTTCGTGGTGAAGCAGTGACTTGAGGAGCG
>JADYYL010000093.1 GCA_020853655.1 Deltaproteobacteria bacterium | reverse complement strand
GTGCCGGCAAGGTCATCCGATTTCAGCAGCGTGGCGGAGAAGAGAACCGGAAGGAGAACACCGTTCGAGTTCTTGAGCTTGGCCTCACGTTGGAGGATGGTCTCACCGAACAGGGTCCCGGTCAGGGCATCGACGAGCTTCTCTTCGCCAAGATACTGTTGAAAATCGGACCCAGCGAGCGCAGTCCGACTCGCCTCCAGGAGATGAACGGCGGCACTATTCACGGAAACTATTTCTAGCTTCTCGTTCAGGACAATAAGTGCGTTTTGGACTGACTCGACGATGCTCGCGAAATAGTCCCGCGTTTTTCGCATCTGCGCTTGCTCGACAAAAACCTCGCGAGTTCGATTCTCGATCATTTTTTCGAGAATTTCGATTTTACGCTGGGCGCGCCTGAGTCGAGCGTCAACTGCCATTCGTCTGAGGTCCTCCCCAAGGGGTGTCGAAAGTACAAATGAATTCGCAGTCGCTCTCCCGGACGTTCCGAACGACCACGATCGGACGAAGGTAATGTTCCGCCGCTCCCTGGACGAGTCCCTCGACGAGCGCGTACATCTTCCGTGGCGACTTGTAGATCATCCGCAATTCGAACGGTGAGGTATCCTCATATGAGAATCGAGGCGGCTCTGCGTCGCGATAAAGCTTCCGCACCTCGACGTGAATGACCGAGTCGATCGACATGAGGAACGGTTTCGGATGAGAGAAGGACTCGAGGTGTCCAGGGAGTTTCGCTGCGAGCCGAGAGAAGCAAAATCGGCCGAACTGGAAAACAGCGGGTTCCATGGGGAGCGACAGCCTGGAGAGAAGGCTGCCCAGGATGATCATAAAATCAGAGTCGGGATAAGTTTGCGGGCCGACGAATGGATCTTTCGTCGTGAGCTGATCTTCCACATCGTCGAGCACAGCATCAAAGGTCTCATCTCCGAATTCTTCGGAAACGAATAGCTCGAGCAGATTGAATATTTCTCCCTTCATAATGAACTCACTCACCCTCGTGTACGAGAACATCGTTGGGCCAGCTGCGGAACTTGAGTCCCGTCCTGTCATCATTTGTGGAATTGAACAGATGAGAACAGGTAGCGACACCCGTGCGATAGGGAGACGGCGGTTCTCTGTCGACACAGAGAACCCCTTCGAGCCGCACAGGTGCCCAATATTGCAGGAGAAGCGGTTATCCGCTTTGGAGAGGGAACTCTATTGGGATGCGGGTGCGCTGATGCGCCGATCTGCCGGGACGAAGTAGTCAAAGACTCCCATGCTCCGGGAGATCTTGAAGTACCCACCGGTGAGGAGATCGCCCGTTCCAGCGATGGCATCACGGAGCGACATAAACGGGCTGAAAAGAAATGCAAGGGTCGCACATCCTGCCGACTCAAAATTTCCCTTCCCTTCGGCCGAACACTTCTTGGTCTGGTCAATTGGAAAGAGAACGGGCTCTCCCAATGAGACGAGCACGGCGCCAAAACCGTCCAAGAGCTGCACAGCACTATAGCTCTCCTCTGAATCCGCAGGAGCCGCCGGGGGAACACTCTCGTAACGTCGATACCCCGATCGAACATCGAACTGGTCACCGCCGGAGGATGGCGCATCCGCAGAGGCGTCAGACGTCATGCAGGCAAGGGCGAGGATTGTGACAACGAGGTGTTTCATGACGTTCACTTGGCATTCATTACAAGCATTTCGCGGAGCCCGGCATACTCGACATCAGACGAAAATCGCTGGATACGATTGTACGCGACCGCTCGGTCGCGTTATCTGAAAACTTCATCCGGAAGACGACTTTTTCACAATCCTACGAGGAAGAGCAAATCGAAACGACGGTTTCGACTTGCATAACTCCCCTTGCCTCGAACAGCGACAGGGCTTCACTTCGATCGATCAGGAAGGGGTCGAATCCCACGCCGGTGGCGCTCCGCTCATCGGACCAGCCTCATTCGGCGGATGCGCGGTATGGCGATCCTTCGTATTCTTGCGGAACGGCGGCGCCGGCTAGCGAGAAAACCTGCCCGGAAGGTCGCGCCATCTGAGAAAGTCATCCGGAGGACGATTTTCTCAAAACCCTGCTGGAGATCGGACATGCTGCGTCTCACGACAATCGCTCTCCTGACGTCCATGTTCGCTATTGTCGTTTGGGCGATCCTTGGGGCCGAATCGCTCCAACACATCGGCGGAGCGCCATTCGATCTGCTCGCCGTCCACGCGGCGGTCGAATCGTGGCTCAATGGACACGATCCGTATCAAATGCGCTACGCCGAAGGGCTCACGATCTTCTATTACCCTCCATGGGCTCTACCAATGCTCAGCCCGTTTGGGCTGCTGGAACCCGACACGTTTCGGAAAGCGGCGTTCATCACCAGCATTCTCTTGATTGTCGGTAGCGCCCTGTTGATTGCCTCGCTTCTGCCGAGATCACATCGACCGCTCGCCTGGTTCTTAGCCGCAATATTCCTCCCTTGTTGGGTGACACTCAAACTCGGCCAGATCTCTCCCCTTCTTCTCGGCGCCCTCGCCCTCAGTGGTTATCTGTTCGCGCGCTGCAGGAACTCCATTGTCGGATCCCTTGTGCTGTTGCCTCTTTTTCTGAAACCACATCTCGCCGCGCCGGTGTATTTGTTTGTCGTCGCACGGAGTATCCGCGCACGAGACGGAACATCCGCCTTCGCTTTGTTAGGCGCGTGCTCGTTCCTCGTTGCTCTTTCTCTGGTAGTCGACCGCGGTCTATTCACGAGCTACCTGGGCGCGTGGGAGAATGCGCCGTTTCGTTGGGAGACACCAACGCTGGCCGCATTGTTGCGATGGAAGGGTGGATTCACATCTGAACTCATCGCGCCCGTTATTTGGATCTTGGGGTGTTGCGCTGCGGTTTGGATCGAGAGGCGAGAATCAAGCTCGGCACGTGGACTGTATTTCAGCGCCGCCTTCTCGGTTGCTTGCGCCCCTTACATCTGGACATACGACTTTCTTCTCCTCCTCCCCGCGGTCATTCAGCTCTCATGTCGCGGGCCAGCTTGGACTCGAGTCGCGATGATCGCGGCGACCGCGACGCTGCTCCTCGTCCCGTTCTCGAGTTTCTTCGAACATTGGTGGTTTCCCTGGTCGGTCATTGCCTGCCTTGCGGGTAGCGATTTTGCACCAGGGAGAACCACCATTCGGAAGGACATAACTTCCTGATTTTCCGAATCGATGTGAGCTCTGATCGGACTCTTATGCTTCGAAGCTTGCGTAGCGAAAAATAACGGCCGACAGTAATAGTCGTGTCCTTCCAGCAGTGGGTCCTCGCACTCTGACAGCACTGTGCGAGATGTTTCACCACGTTGCAAAGCTGCGAAGCACCGGTAACATGAATGGGATTTTATGCATTTTCGTAAACTGTTGCTGATCCTCACCGTCGCGGCGCTTCCTTCGCTTGCCTTCGCGCAGACCGATCCACGAACCCTGCCACGACTGAATATGTCGACGGTGCAGCCGATCGGCACGTTTACGATCGATTGGCCTGATGGAGCGGGTGGCGATCTCAGTTACGGCGGCGGCGCGATGGGCGTCTCTGAGGACGGCGCGTTTCTCTACTGGTCGTGCGTTCGCGATGACAGTGGAATAGCAAAGATCTCGATTCCCGCGCTGGGCGGTCAGGCCACCGTCGTCGCTCCGTGCCGCGGCCCAACACGCGCGCAGATCGCCACCATCCATCCTGATCCCGCAGCGTTTCGACCGATGCTCGGTGGCGTGCTCGAGCAAGGTGGGCGGGTGATAGTCACCGGATACATCTCCTACGACGCGACGGGGCAAACGACAGCAAGCCACTGGGGTGGCACATCGCTCTCCTCACTCGCCGGTCCGGTCGCTGGAACGGTAGCGACTGGATTTGTGAAGTCAGCGATGGCTCCCATACCCACCGCGTGGCGCTCTCTGCTCGGCGGTCCGGCGCTCTCATCGGCGGGCTACACATCGATCATTTCTCGTGCGAGCTACGGAGCCTCGGTCAGCGTCTTCAATCCAGCGGATGTCGGAGTCCTCACTCCTTTTCCGATGACCATGCTTCTCGGCTGCCCTCACGCCGTCGCTGCATGCCAAACCTATGGAACACCCACGAGCAACAATTATAACGGTTCCGAGTTGGCGGGCGGCATTTTCATCGCGCCGGGAACACGGACGCTCACACAAATCGAGAGAGAGTCGTCTGGGCCGACTTGCTACGGATACACGACTCGCGTGCAGGCAGAGCACGGCCAGCCGTATCTCGATGCGGTCAAGTGCTACTCATTGACGGACCCGCTCGATCAGAAGGGACCGAAAGGCTATCCGTATCGGCTCGTTGCGAAGAACTACGACCTGAACGACCTCCTTGCGGTCAAGCAAGGGACGAAACAACCGTGGGACGTGAGGCAGTACGAAACGTTCGATCTCCCTGGCTCAAATCCCGGCGAATACGTGACGAGCGGCGCATTCAATCCGGTGCGCGGAGAGTACTACCTGCTGCGCTACGGCACAGGTGGCGTCAACACCGTGCACGTCTACGGCGGATTTCCACGAACGACCGCAGGAAATGACCCGGCACCTGCCGCGCCCTCTGGTTTCCGCGCGCCGTAGAGCCGAAGCGCCGCGAGCATCGCCGACTAATCTGACCAAGCGCTGCTCGAAAGGGAGCCAGATGAGACCGGCCCACGTGAAGTACGGTTATCGCGGTTCATAATCAAAAACTTCCCCTGCCCTCATCAAGGAGAGCCTGTCGGCCCCTGCTTGACCAGTAAATGGGCTCATGTCAGTATTTAACCGCTTAGTTAATTTACCGCAGAGCACGATATGATCCACGACCATCTCAGCCAGACTTTCGCGGCCCTCGCAGACCCAACCCGGAGGGCGATGCTTGCACGTCTTTCGAAAGGAGAAGCAAACGTTACGGAGATTGCAAAGCCATTTCTCAAAGAGATGAGCCTCCCGGCCGTAACCAAACACCTCAAGGTGCTGGAACGAGCCGGTCTCATTTCGAAGTCTCGAGATGCGCAGCGAAGGCCGTGCAGACTGAACGGAGAGGCAATGCGCAACGCCGCAGAGTGGATGGAGCAATATCGGGTGTTCTGGGAAGAGAGCTTCGATCGCCTCGATGCATACCTCGCGACCGTCACCGCAAAGAAGAAGGCGAAACGGAGTACGAATGGCCCCACAAAATAATTCGAACGAGATCGCCATCACGCGAATGTATGACGCCGCCGTGGAGGACGTCTGGGATGCGTGGACAGATCCTGCGCAGGTTGCACAGTGGTGGGGTCCGCGTGGTTTCTCGCTGACGACTCATAGTAAGGACCTTCGTCCGGGCGGCACGTGGCGCTACACGAT
>JADYYL010000092.1 GCA_020853655.1 Deltaproteobacteria bacterium | reverse complement strand
TCCTTCCGGGCCGGGTAGCGTCCCGCGAGCGCGATCTCGCCGTCGACGAGCACGAGCGGCAGCCCCTCTTGGCCCGACCGTTCGATATAGCTTTTCGCCGTGGCATTCTCTACGAAGGCCATTGGCTGTTGCGCTAAGTTGAAGCGCTGAATAGCCACACCGTTCTCTTTCGCCCACGCGAAATCGGCAGAGAACGTCACCAACGTTTGATCGACATCCGTGCCGCAAACGCCAGAGCTGCAGCACAGTGCGGGTTCATAAACCTGAATAGTTTTCATCGCGTTTCTCCCACTCAACAACGTTGTCCGTTGATCACTCGGCGAGGGCCACGGATCCGCCCTCGCACTCCTGCGCTCAGAAACACTACCGCTTACTTGCACAGCGTGATGCTCTGCGGCGACACCGCCCGATTCCGGGTGCAGCATTCGGCGTAAAGAAACCCAAGCAGGTCCTCCAGTGCCGACGTGTTCGCACTGTATCGGAGAAAGGTGCTCTCCCGCTGACACGTCACGAGATCCTCATTCCTGAGCTTCTCGAGATGATGTGACAGCGTGGACCCTGGTATCTCGAGCTCTGCGCCGATGTCACCGACAGTCATCCCATCCGGATGTGCGGACAGCAGAAGCCTGAGAATACGAAGTCGCGCCTCCGTGCCGATGGCCGAGAACATGTCTGCAAATCGGGTGATCTCTTCGTCTGTCGGTCTCCGGGGCATAACGTCGTCCTCCTCGCGTTTTCTGTATTTCTACAATAATCGAAATAAACAAGCCGTTCAACCGTTTTCTTGGCCTGCGCGCATTTTGCGCCGTTTGCACGACGAGCCCTCCGCGGGGGGCTGAGGAGCTTGCTCTTCGCAGCTGGGTCGCAGATAGCGCTCCTTCATCCCGCAGACATATAGAGGACATCGACATGTCTCTTGAGGTCAGAGCACCCGAGACATTCGAGATCATTCCGGTTTTCACGGCGTTGCCCGGCTTCCCGTGTCACCGCGACGCCTTGAACGGTGCGCAGAGTTGCATACGGCGTTCTTCAACTTTATTCTCGTCGCTCTGGTTCTCGAGTAGTCCACAGAAGATCAGCCGGATTCTCGCATGCGTCACATTCGAACTATCGCCGTCGTCCTCGCCCTTACCCTTCCCGTGAGCACCCTCGCTCAATCTGGCGAGAGCTTCACTCCGCAGCAGGGCATCCAGGCGGCTCTGGCTTATTTCGCGCGCAACCCCGCGCGCCAGAGTCAGCTTCTTCCGGCGGATGCAAACTTACAGAATATGGCTTTCGAGCGTTCGATTGACGCGAGTCTCGGGGACCAAGGGAGTCGGACGATCTATCTCAATACGCCTCGCAACATCCTCGTTGATTTCGGAAGGTCTCTCCTGTGGAAGACCGACCGCGCAAATATTCTTCGCCTGTATACGACGCTCTATCGCAAGCTCCCCAAGCGCTTCCGCACGGACCTCCTCACACCGCGACAAGTCACCGCCAAACCGTTGCCAAAGCTAAGAGGCGCACTGTTAAACATCTCCAAGCGCATCCTCTCTGATCTTCGCCCGATCATGCGCACGATGCAGACAGCGATTCCAGGGCTCATGGCCGTAAACCCCATCGCGAGTTGTTTCGACGAAGTCGGCAGAGTGTTCGACGGCATCGGAGCCGAAGATAGCGAGCGTTGCGAGGTGTCGGAGTATTCTCCTCTGGGCCTGTTCTTGAACACCAGTTTCCCCTTAAAGGACAACCTGACCTGCATTCGCGATCAAGGCTCTCGCGGGACATGTGTCGCACATGGGATTGTGGCCGCTATCGAGTCGATCGAAGATGTGCGCAGCAACATCCCGGAGAATCTCGGCGAGCAGTTTGTCTACTATTTTGGCGAGACGCGTGGCGATGCCTCACTCGATCTGTATGAGATGCAGAACTACGGGATGGCGACCGACAGGGCTCTCGATAAGTTCGTTCGACTCCGGCCGGGAATATTTTATGAAAGCGGTTGGGCCTACAATCGCTCGCTGCTCATGGAACCCATTGCACGGAACAATGCGACGGGACTCTTTGAACACGCTCGCTCGTGCGAATACGAATACTACGGCGCCGCGTGTTCGGATTTCACGTGGCAAACCGCCGGGACTCCCGAGCTGTTTGCCGTTCCGAACGCGGCACCCGCTCCAGCGCAAAGCGGAACTCCTGTCCATCAGATTGCAACCAACAGCTATCTCGCCGCTGGAAGCGGCCTGACCGACTACAGTCTGGGAAACATGATCGTGCTCCTCTCGTCGGACATCCCCGTCATCGTCTCAATGGCGATCACCGACTCGTTCTCCCGTTCTTCGGGAGGATATATTCGAATTCAACCCAACGACCCCGTGCGAGGCGGACACACGATGGAGTTCATTGGCTTCATTCCAAACGGTGCGCTCCCCGCGGGTGTGGGCCGCGCATCTCGCGAGGGTTTCTTCATCGCGAAGAACTCCTGGGGAACGAGCTCGGGAGATTGCGGGTTCTACTACATCGATTACGCGTATGTGCGGGAACACATGTACTACGCGAATATGATCACGATTGACTGATGAGCGCAGATTCGCGACTCCTGCTCGCGCTGTGTGAACGGGCGACTGCTATTCGGAGGCGCCGATTTGTCGTCGTTGTGCCGTGAAAACCCCTGCTAGGTGCGCTTGAGGAAACCGTCCGGCGCGACAGTGATGAGCGCACGATTCGCGACAGACTGATCGATCTCAAAGTTGAGCGGCTGCCCATCCGCTCCGACCCGCTTCGCACTCGACAGCTCAGCGAGATAACTTCGGACAGCGGTGAGCGGGTTATCCCCCCGTCCCCACTTCCGATCGCCGAACGAATCCGATGGCAGGAACTCGATCACGGTGTCGAAAACAGCACAGTAACTGCCCTTCGACGTCAGTGGAGCGTAGGCCTGGAGTTCGGCCAACACATGCTCGTGGGTGTGATTCGAGTCGAGGCAAACAAGGACGCGATCGTCCGGACGAATAAGACGGCGGACCTGCTCGACGATCGTCGATTCGGTCGAAGAACCTTCGATCATTGTAATCAAATGGGACAGTGGGTGTTGCTCGATCGCCGCCCGATTGTGCTCCCTGATATCGATGTCGACCCCGATCACTCGACGTTTGCTTTCCTTGGGGAGAAGAGGCGTTCCGAGCCTCGCCGCATCAGTGTAATCCAACAGGGCAAGCATCGAAGCGGAAAGGATCAACGAACCGCCATGTGCGATGCCCGTCTCGAGGATGACCGTTGGCTGAACTTCCCAGATCAGCTCTTGGAGAACCACGATGTCCTGAGGGTATTGAATGACCGGCCGCCCGAGCCACTGGAAGTGATAGGAATACTTCGCTGCGTTGGCGAGATCCATCCAGGTCCTCGTCGCGGCGCGGAGCGTCTGATCCTCCGCCTGCTGGGCGACCTCTTTCGCGCATTCTTCTCGAAACTGCTGATATCGATTCATCGCACCTTCCGTATGTCGATTCGCACTTCAAACTTCTCATCCCCAACCTCGAACCAACACGCAGGATGTCCACTGAATGTTCGTGCGCGTAACCTATTGAGGAGATCCCGCGCGGGGTAGGAACGATCCAACTCGATGCGGCTCGCGTTCTCCAGTTCGTTCGCTTTGTGGGCGGTACCCACGGAGAGATCCTGCTTGTGACGAGTGATTCCGCCGGATCGCAGATGCGGGTACGTCTCCCGAAAGAGTTCGAACATCGCGATCTGCGCGCGCCGATACAAGCTCTCGCCAGTGTCCTCCCACGAGTAGGGAATCTCCTGCTGGGCAATAATATCGCCGGTGTCGACTCCACCGTCGATGAAATGCAGCGTGACACCGAATGGGCATTGCTCGACAAGCGCCCAGAAATTGTAGTGCTTCCCGCGATTGTAAGGCAGGTAGCTCGGATGCGTATTGACGAAGCCCTGTGAGGGGAGCGCCATGAGGGGCGCTCGGACG
>JADYYL010000091.1 GCA_020853655.1 Deltaproteobacteria bacterium | reverse complement strand
TGCCGTTGACACCTGCACTCAAGACCTCAGCTGGAATCAAAGCGGGGTTCCTCGTCTTCTCCGAACAGGACGATGAGAATCGCATGACGCTCGATACTGCGCTGCAGGCGGATAGCGAGCCGATGCTTGTTCCGGATCCATTCAAGGTCAGCGTTGCCAGTCGAATCTCCTCTACCAACGGTCGCGCGTCGGTGGCACAAGGGACAGCAACGCGACAGTCGCAAGTACACGTCGGATCACTCACGATCGGCGTCGCGCCGCAGGCGGTCATGGAGCAGACGACACTGGATCTCAATTATAATCTCTCCCGCCAGGACTTCCTTGGCGAATTCCTCTTTAAGAATGACGACGAAGAGCAGGATCCCCGATTCGAAGAGCGAGGTTCCGATTTCTACACCAACGCCATCACCGCCTCGCTGAAGCGCGTCGTCAATGATCGGCTCGAAGCTTCGTTCAACAACGCCGTGAACTACCAGACGTTCACCAACTCCGACTCGAGCGATATCGACGGCGTTCCTGTCGAAGAGGGCGATCTCGACCGCCTGAATTACCGACCTTCCCTCGGAGGGTCCTATAAGCTGGCAGAACGCTCGCTCGCGAACGCCTCGGTCGGTATGGACTTCACGAAGTTTCAGGGTGACCAAGCGGAGAGAACGTTGACGGTGCTGAACCCCGACGGGACGGTCACGACCATTCAGCGCCAACCCGACGACACGCAATCGTCCCTCTTTTTCTCCACGGCGGTGAACTACTTCCCGACACAGGGGTCATCGATCACGCTCTCCGCCGATCAATCCGCCGGAACGGATGTCGACGGCGACCGATTGACGATGCGCTCTTTCGCCCTCGATGCTGGGTCTCAGATTTTCGAAAGCTTCTCCGTGGGCGCGGGTCTCCGTTATTCGCAGTTCAACAACGGCGATTCACTGAGCGGCGCAACAGAACGGTATGAGGGAACAGTCTCCGCGCGCTACCACATCTCGCAGACGCTTGCTCTCGCTCTCGGCTACAACTACGCACAACAAAAGCGCGGCGATGCGGCAGAGGCAGCATTCTTTGCGGACGGCGATTACGAGACAAACCGGGTGTTCATCAGCCTTGATGGTGGGTTTGTTGGCGTAGCAAGCTAGAAAGTCTTCCGCGGCTGAAACGAAAACGGCGGCTCCTGTCATTCCAGACAGGAGCCGCCGTTTTTTGTGAGCGCCTAACGATTACCGAGCGAGGTTCACAATCTCATTGAGCAGATCGTCAATCGAGGTAATCACTCGCGAGCTTCCCTGGAACCCTTTCTGTAGCGAGATCAGCTTGATGAAGTCCGCCGCCATATCGGAGGTCGAAAGCTCGATCGCTCCTGATTCAAGAGCACCATATTGTCCGGAGGCGGGAACACCGACGACCGGTTCACCTGACTGCGTCGACTTCGTATACAGCGAGTTACCGTTTCGTCGCAGTCCTTCCGGGTTCGAGAACGTCACGAGGGCAATCGTTCCGATCGCGGAGGTCTGTCCGTTGTCGAGGAGCGCGAACAACGTTCCGTCTTGCTCGACACTGAACGACACGACGTTACCACTTCCCTTACCGTCCTGAGTGATCGACGCGATGGTGGAGGTAGAGGAGTACTGCGTCATTGGATCCATGACGAAGTTCGGCCCAACTCCCGAAGCTCCGCTGAGCCATCCGCCGGGCGGATTCCACACCATGTCGACTGCCGGAGCGCCCGTTCTTTGCCCGGAGGAGTCGAAGGTCAGAGTTTGGGATGCCACTTGATACGCTGTGCCTGGAACCCCGGCATTCAACTCACTCCCGTCGACATACGCATAAGATGTCCACGCACCGGGGCCGGTCTTGTAGAAGTAGATGTTCATGGTGTGTTGAGCACCGAGAGTGTCGAACACATCGACGAAGGTGCTGAACTGGGAACCGGAGGCAAGGGCCGCAAAGGTTGCCGTCGATCCCGGGAGAACCGCAGGCACCGCAGCTGCGGTCGGTGAACTAGCGTCGAGATTCCCCGCGATACTCGCGTTCAACGTCGCAACGTTTGACTGCGTCACTGCTCGCACGTTGAGCGCCTCGAGTCCCCCCGCGCCGTTCCCCGGAAAGCCGAGGACCTGAAGATTGTTCTGATTGAGCAGATTGCCGTCTTCGTCGATCTTGAAGTTTCCTGCTCGCGAATAGTAGCGAGCCCCGTTGTCGTTCAAGATGAAGAATCCGTTCCCGTCGATCGCGGTGTCGAGGCCTCGGCCGGTGAACTCGAATGTTCCTTGAGAGAACACTTCGGTGATACCGGAGATCTGCGAACCGGAACCGACACCCGCGGCACCACCGCCGCCGAGGTTACCGGCAACAAGATCCGAGAACTCCGCCCGCGACGCTTTGTAAGCAATCGTGTTGGAGTTCGAGATGTTGTCGGCGAGGACTGCGATCGCCGTTCCGTGTGATTGGATACCGCCGCGACCGGCAAATAGACCGTTAACAATACTTGGCACAGTGAGATCCTCCCCGCCTGATGAAGGCTTTGAGTCGAAGAAGGACTTCGCTTTCCTTCTTCACCCATGAACTTTCACAGAGCCGCCATCCGATGCGGCTCAACACCGACAACCCCAACCACCTAACTGGCTCTTTGCACCGGTTTCGATACTTCGACGACGTTCTCCATCGTGACCTGTTTCCCGCCGACGAGGAGTGCAGATTCCGGTTCGAGGACGAAGCCCTCGACAACTCCCGTCACCTGCGATTCGACATCGACAAACTGACCACTTCCGCTGACGGCGACAACGCGCACTTCGTATTCACCGTTTGGAACTCGTACTCCTTCGAGCGGCAGCGCTTGCTTCCCGTCAAGCACTTCTGGGATCACGTGACTTCCAACGACTCGGCCTGTCGCGTCGAGGAAATCAACTCGGGCGGAGCGTGCTCCCGTCGGCATATCGACGAGGAGGTCCGGGCCCGTTCCGGCGGTCATCGAGACCGGCGAGTCTTTGAGTGTCACTTGCTGTCCCAGGAAAGAAGCCATAGTTCCAATCGACCCGCCGCCTGAAGCCCCACCGCCTTCCAGCTTCCCGTTAATCTGTACGAGCTGTTCGAGCTGACTGAATGTCGCGAGCTGAACAGCGAACTCTTCGTTCTTCATCGGATCGAGCGGATCCTGATTCTGGAGCTGGTGCACCAGGAGGTTCAGGAACTCATCCTGCGAAACAGTTTTGTTTCGCTCAGCCGCCGGTTTCGTCTCGCCACCCGCTTGGGTGCCAGCCGTTCCGGCGCTATTCAGATACGGGTTTGAGCCCGCTACTTTGAAATCATCTGCCATGGTGCCTATCCCTTAAGCGACCCATCCTGCTTGTGCATCAGCAGCATCACCATCTTGAGATGCAGATGATGGCAGATCGTGCTCACCATCATGTCCGGCTGAGTGAGAGCCGGAGTGATTACTGCGTTCATCTTGAACATACTGCTCAGAGAAACCTTGATACTGGAAACTCTCCGTCTCGAGGATTTCGTTTCCGATTGTCACGTGAACGTTGTGGAGCTTAAATCCAGCAGCGGCAAGTGCTTGGACAACTTCCTGAACGTTCGAGCGAAGCACTTCCTGCACTTCAGGAGACTCCGCCGTTACTCGCGCGAAGATCTGTTCGGCGCGCTTCGTTACCTTGACGGTCATCGCACCGAGTTCGACCGGGTCGATCTTAATCGTCAGAGTGTTTCCATCCTTCGATTGAAGTGCGGATTCGAACGCCTTCTGAATCTGCTCAATCATCTTCGCCTGGTTCGCCTTTGCCGCGCGACCGAGCGATCCGGAATCCTTCGCGTTCACCGCTTTCTTCTCGACCTGCCCAAACATGCCAGCAGCGCCGTTGTCACGCACAACGCTTTTCGCGGCTGCGGCTTGAATCGCGGAGAACCCGTTGCGATCGCTCGCAGCAGCTTCAGCAGCCTTTGGAGCGGCTGCAGTTTGCACCGCCGCAGCAACCGGCGCAGCTTGAATCGACGCGGGCTTTGCTGCTTCGCGTGCCGAAATCTCGGGCAACCGCTCAGCCTTCGGTCCGAACTCCGCAACCGGGGCATTGACAACCGAACGCGCGTCGTGCGCCTCGCGCTTCGCACCTTGCTTCGCGGTCGAGTCTTGGCCATCACCGACCATCTGCTTCTGAAGATTCATCGCCGAGTCGCT
>JADYYL010000090.1 GCA_020853655.1 Deltaproteobacteria bacterium | reverse complement strand
GATTGACGATCTTTTTGGACATGAGCCGTTATCGCCGCAGCTCTCTGCCGAGCTCGAGGATTTTGCTCGCGACGCGTTCCTACACAACCGATACAACTTCAAAGCAGGCCGTGAACTCAGCGGACTTCTGTCGGAATGCGGATTCCCCGTCACCGAGTACGGACTGCCCGATCGCGAACTTTCTTTCAACGGCCCGGCGGATCTCGATGTATTAAGGGCCTGGAGTGAACGCTTCGACAGAATGGGTGCATTGAAATCTTTCTTCGGTACCAGCTTCGAGTCTTTCAAACACCAGTTCCTGAGCGCGCTTTCAGATCCCGGACACCTCTCAGAGTGCCGCGTTCTCTGTACTATCGGTGTTCGAACGGAAGCGGCTCGAGCGCCGTAGCCGCTTGCAGCGCACGATCGAGTTGCTCCTCGCTGATCAACGCTTCGCTCTCTGCGCGTAAGTGATAGCGCTGGAGGACGAGACCTATGAGATTTCGCTTCACCGCGGCGAGGCTGTATTTCAACGGATCGACCGGACGCGATCCGGCATCGAACGCGGCGAGGAGCGCATGTTCTAGTCCGGGCAGGTCCGACGTCAATGATACCAAGTCATCCTCGAGTTCACCCAGGCATGTCTCTGCGAAATCGAGGATGCCCGTTACCTGCAGCGACTCGTTCAGCAAGATGTTTGAGATGTTGAAATCACCGTGAATCAACGTCGTGGGAAGCGCGCGTTTGGCGAGCAGTCGAATCGCTTGATCAACCCGTGCGAGGTCCGCTGGCGTAAATGGATATCTCGAGGATTCGACGACATGAAGTATATCGTCCATCCGCCGGATTGAGGGATCTTCAATTCGCCGTAAGGCGGAATGCAATTCGAGCAATGCGGCTGTCAGTGAAGCGGAGATGAGGTGCCGCTGCGCTGGCGTGAGCCTACTCAGTTCCGACGCCGACATCCGCCTTCCAGAAATCTTCGTCATCTGAAGCACGATATGACGCGAGGTTGTCTCGAAATGGTTGAGGTGTTTCGGAATCGCAAACGACGAGAATGACACCTCCGCGAGTGATTTGAGAACCGCGACTTCCCGTTCAATCTTTTCGCGCCCGTTACCTACCCCGCCGCCAAGATTCGTGACCTTGAAGATTGTTCCGTCTCCACAGTCATACACGACACCCCAGACCCCCTTACCAAGGATCGGAAGTTTCGAAAGCTCGAGCTGCTCAAGGGCTTTGGTGATCATCTGCCGGGTTCCTCGTAGACCATTCGCACGTCGCCGGGTTTGGGTCTCCCCTGCGTGAATGCCTTCGGTGGTGACAGCATCACGCAGCACTCGGTGACGGTGTTGGAGGTTCTTGCATTTTTCCGCGCGGCTCGCGACGCAAGCCCCCCGACCATCCCTCTGAGACCCGTCCCACCGGTCCTGCTCAACTCTCGAGGATGCAGTGTTCCTCTGCCGTCCAGCGTGCCGAGCTCGCCACATCCAGCGCGACCTTTCGCGTTTCATCAAAGAAGCGACTCCGAGACTGACCCGTCACGAGCACACCGCTCTTGCCGTCGAGCACGCCGAAGACGTGAATCTGCCGAAACTCGAGTCCACCGAACTCATACTGATTCTCGACCCAAATCACATCTTCTCCTTCTTTACTCTCGCCAACCCGCTTCTGATTCGGAGAGGTCAGCTGCGATAGCGGCGGAATGTCAGGCGCGACAAATGGCCCACGCACCATGACGGCACCTTCGTCACGCAGCTGCCCGAGCCGCAACTCATATGCTCGCGAGCCGCCATTTGGGGTGGCAATGAGCCGTGTCTCCATCGGAAACGCCACTGCAAATCGCCGAGCCAAGTCGATGATGTGAAACGGTGTCATCAGCGACGAAGGAGCATGCGAGACAACGTCGGCAACTGACGGCATCCCTTCCCCACCGATCAGCTCGAACGCACCGCGCTCGTTCGCCATGAACGCAGCACTCCGCATTCCGGCTTTTGTGTACATCGAGGTCACCAGAAGCCTTCCACCGTTGAGGGCGTCGACAAAACCCGCATCAAACGTCGCTTCCTCGGGACGGATGGCGATCCCCATCCCATGCAACTCGAGGCCAACGCTCGAACCATGCGAATCACGAGGATCGGGGCCTTCGCTGCTCAGTATTTGTGGCGCAAAGTGCTTCACCCAAGCTTTCGCACGAGCTTCGCCCGCTTTGTCAGAGATCAGCGCATCGTAATTCGCGGAGTCATTCCCCGCGCGCATGGAAAGCCCAAAAGCAATGCCGTTGGGTTGAACGTGAAGTTCCACCGGCGGAAACGGCGCGAGCGTCGCGGTGTAATAGTTCTCTTGAATTCGTGCGAACGTTGCCCCGAGATGCTCGGTGGCTTCTCGAAAGGCATCGACGATCCGATCACGGTGCGAGTTTTCCATCTTGGATCTCCGGAGAGATTTTCTGCACAGTTCCTAGTGAGCTAATAACCAGCAAGACGAAAATGAGTTACTCCGAACTGGAGCGCCCGCAAGAGGCCCACTGCACTCGAACAGTAAGCTCCGAAGAGGCGCGAACAACTCGTGTTAGCGGTTGATCGTTTGCTGCAGATGCTGAGGATATCTCGCCCCTTGCACGGGAACCTCCGACGTCACATCTTCGATCTCTCCGAGCTCTTCTGCGGTCAGCACAATATCCGCGGCGCTGAGGTTTTCCTCAAGGCGTGAGAGCTTCGTCGTTCCAGGAATCGGAACAATCCACGGTTTTTGCGCGAGTAACCACGCGAGAGCGATCTGCGCCGGCGTCCGATTCTTCCGTTCGCCGATCGCCTTTAATCTATCAACGAGTAACTGATTCGAACGGCGCGCATCCTCTGCAAAACGTGGAAGATTATTTCGGAAGTCGTTTGCCTCGAACTTCGTCTCTGCGTCGATCTTCCCCGTCAAGAATCCTCTCCCGAGCGGGCTAAACGGAACGAAGCCGATCCCAAGCTCCTCGAGCGTTGGAAAAACAGTCGTCTCCGGCTCTCTCCACCAGAGGGAGTACTCGCTTTGCAGCGCGGCGACAGGTTGAACCGCGTGAGCACGTCGAATGGTATCTGCGCCCGCTTCCGACAACCCAAAGTATCGAACCTTCCCCTCCGCGATGAGCTGCTGGACTGTTCCGGCAACGTCTTCAATGGGGACATTCGGATCGACGCGATGTTGATAGAACAAATCGACCGTCTCGATACCGAGCCGCTTCAGAGACGCTTCTGCCACCTCTCGGATGTGCGCCGGCCGGCTGTCCATCCCGGTCTGCTTCGGACCGTCAAAGGTGAATCCAAACTTCGTGGCGATGATCACCTTGTCGCGCACTGGCGCGAGGGCCTCTCCCACAAGCACTTCGTTCGTGAATGGGCCGTAAAGCTCGGCGGTGTCAAAGAACGTCACACCACGCTCGACGGCAGCACGAATGAGCGCAACACCTTCGCTGTTCTCAACCGGTCGGCCGTAGGCGTGGCTCAACCCCATACAACCAAGGCCTAGGGCCGATACTTCCAGACCACTCGTTCCAAGCTTTCGCAATTCCATGACGTCGCCTCTTCTCAAAAGTTCTGCGGACTAGCGGTAACACGTTACGCCTGCGGAGGGTATGCTCGGCAAGGAGCCGCTATTGTCTCCGGCGCCTGAGAACACCCGCACCATCCCTTCACATCAGACTGCCCCGCTTGCCACATCTCGAGGGTCTTACAGAATACGATCGGCATGTGTTACAAAGATCGGGCGCGCCGCTCGCTTGCCCTCCCTGTCAAGTGGGTTTGGTGTCCCCCTCGGTCTTTCCTCCCTCACCTGAGCAGACTCAATCCGAAGACGTTTGAGAAACGTGCTCGGGCTCTCACGAGGTTATTGGAGGAAAGGTTATGAACATTCTGATCGGGCTCTTGGCTCGGATACTCTGGCGCAAGCTGGATGTCCCCTTCGAACTGCGACTTTCCGAGATTGACGGAGGGAAGAACACGCGCGACGCTGTCACGCAACTCGTCGCGAGGGCGCTCGCAGCGCGAAAGGATGAAGAACGCGTAGCGATGGAGCTGGGTCAGCGGCTGAGCAGGGGACACTCCGGAAGCCTGCGAGTCGGGCTCGCCTTAATCGCACAAGCATACCAGTCGGTGGGCTCTAGTGCCCAGCGCGAGCTCGTGTCGCGCTACGGCGATCTGTCGGCGGTCGCGGCTGCGAACGCTCTGTATCAAGCCCTCGAGCAGGCGATGATCGAGTATCAGAGCGAATCCACACCCGAACTCGTCTTTGTGCGGGTGCCACGAATCCTCAGAAGCGACGCTGCACGCGAACTTGCCTCGCGCGGAGGCGAACCAGCAGATGAGATGTATCAAGACATCGCGTTTGCGATGCTGGAGCTCGCCTACCCAACGAGCGAGGGCTTGCCGAACGAGGCCTTCGTCTCTCTTCTCGAGGAGCGCTCTGACATCTTTGCGCCCCTCCACCACTGCACGCGACCGTATGTGCGGCTGTTCATCGAGCTCTGCCGTGTCCGGAAGCACCGGTTCAGCGGAGCGGAGATCGCGGACATCTTCATCGCCCTCAAGCGTGAGGAACACTCGTTCGGAGAACCGTTCGCCGAACGGATGTGGCGGTTCGCCGTCGCGGCGTTGCCGGGCGACCTCATGGCCAAGCAGGAGATCGGCCGGAGAATCGAGGCGAAGGATCCTGATATCGGATGTCGATACCTCGAAGCATACTGGCGTTCTGTCCGCCCACCAATGCATGAGTGGGCGGTGATCGAGTACTTCGCGGAAGCCTTCAGCCCGGAGTTCCGCAACGCCTGTCTCATGCGGCATCTCTCGGAACCCCCAACAGGACCCAACCCGTTGATGGCGCTCAGCGACCAACGCTAGCGCGCATCGTCACTTCGTTGCAGGCGCGGCAGAGGGCGTGTGGAATCGCGAGATCCATGCCCCTCTGTCCCCGCTCAAGGTTGAATGATTGCGTTATTGAAGAGAGCTCGAACCCGTTTCCCACAGCGCTCGTCAAAGCGGCGTTGCTCCGTTGCAGGTCATTCAGAGTTGAACTGACGCAGCTTCGGCAAACATGTGGTGCGAGAGTGACCGAACAACATCTCCCGTCCGATAGAGGACGAACTTCGACAAGCACTCGCGGAGAATTGCGTTGATTGCGAACCGCAGAGGGAGTGAGGGAGCCTCGGGATAGCAGATAGGTTCACGGCTCGATTTTCGCCCGCCACAACTCCAGCTTCAGCGTCTCTCCCGTGATCTTCGTCGGATCCTCTGGAATCGCCCTAATGAGGCGATTGTTTGTGGTCGTCACCTCCAGCGCACCGTTTCGAATCTCAACTTCCTTCACGAAGCCCGCCGGAACGTCAGCCAGCCAGCTGACGAAGCGCCGTTTCTTCGTGTTCGTCATTCGATTCTCTTCCGTGAGCGAAACGACCTCGTCCCGAAACTGCTCGAGTGTCAACTCAGTGGACGCTGTTCCTTTGATACCGAAGTTCGATTCGCTCACACGACGCGCGGAAACCTCGCTCAACAGTAAGCGAAAACCCTCTCCTTCGGCCGGATCCAGACTCATCCCGCGATAGCTGTGCTGTTCTCCCCCCGCTGCCGCGAGCTGCGCCGCCAGAAATATTTTGTGTGCCGGCGGCATTGAGTTCCATATCTCCTGCTCGGCACACTGCACCACCGGGTTCATCTCAAAGTAGCTATGCTGTCGTTCGTGTTGGCGTGTCGTCTCATCCGCTCTTCGCTTGAGGACGATCACTCCTTTCTCTTTTGCTTTTTCGTTGAGCCAAGCAACGTCCAGGTTCTTGTCCTTGGTAGTACCTATCATCTTGGCGACGTCTGCTTCTTGCAGCAGTTCATCGATGTGATGTGTCTCTTTGTCTCGTTTGAATATTTTCTCGTCGGCGAGCCGATCAAAAAAAACGGTTGACCGAATTGCACTGGGTGAAAGATAGAACGCTTCGGCTGAGCCACCTGACATCGCCTTCATCCGCCTCGGCCCAACTTCCAGCTCCGGCTGGCCACGGAGGAACTCCTCACGATCGGGGAGGCGGCCAGATCGCAAGCGCTCCGCCACGTCAGGCGAAGTACACTGCGCAATTTCATCGAACGTCTTCGGCGGGGATGGAGCTTCCGCGACGCTCTTCTTCTGTTCTTGTCTGCTCATTCCGCCACTATCGAAGCTGAAGGTTTTGCCTTTGAGTTATGCAGTTTCCGAGCAGTCTGATGCACCCGCAACACCGGCGCGAAAGGCGTTCTTCTCAGGGCGTTTCAGCGAGTTAGCCGAACGAGAGGAGTGAAAGGAGAGACGGCAATACTCCGCATGCCTCAACCGAAGACGAAGAGATTCTTAGCCTTCCCGAGAGGTTCGGGCATATCAGAAAGTATGATGCTCTAGCGCCTGCGGGCTTCAGATCGCTCCCTCTGTAGTAATCGCTTGACCCCGTCCTCCGCATTATCTCAGAGACGTCGGCCACGTGGGCCACCCGCTCCCAACAAGTTCGACCTCTCGAAAGTCCGCCTCGACTATTCGAGTACACCGTAGGCTGCTATAAGGCCCGCGGGGGGACAGCACGATGATTTCGACGCTCTACATTGCCCGTCATGGCGAGACCAACGAGAACGCTCAAGGGATCGTTCAAGGACATTCGTATGGAATGCTTTCGGAGCGCGGACTCCGGCAAGCGGTACTGATCGCCGCTCGCTTTTCGACGATCCCGCTCGACGCAATTTGGTCAAGCGACCTCGATCGGGCGCGCATCACTGCCGAGACCATCGCCAAGTCGCATAGCGTTGAAGTCCGCATCGATCGGCGACTCCGTGAAAAGAGCTTCGGAATTTACGAAGGCCGGCCAAGCTCCGACTATATCCGCGACCGCGCCGCGCAGAACGGCAATCCGCTCACCTTCCGCGTCTCCGGCGGCGAGACGTTTCCCGAACTCTTCGAGCGGTGCGACCAATTTCTCCGCGAGCTGTTCGACACAGAGACGGGAGAGACAGTTCTGATCGTCGCCCATGGGGGGACGAACCGCGGACTTTTGCGTTCGCTGCTGAAGCTCACCG
>JADYYL010000089.1 GCA_020853655.1 Deltaproteobacteria bacterium | reverse complement strand
GTTCCCGCGATCGGAGTGCATGAAGTCCGAAGCGTACTCGCCTTCGGGCGCCCAAGTATCCTCTGCGTGAGCGGATCCCGTGCGCTGAGCGAATCCGTTATTTACCCTGCCGTTACGCTTGCTCCTCTGGGCACCAGTTCTCAACCCTCCGTGCGCGTGGCTGCCGAAGAGATCCGACGCGGTGCGTATGTTTTCTTGGATGGAATCTACAGCGAATATTTTTGGCACTGGATGTTGGAGTATTTGCCGCGCATTCTCATCGCGGAGATTGCGGGCTTTCAGGGTTCTTTCGTCATTCGAAATGATGCCCCGCCGTTTGTGAAAGAGTCGCTCGCGTTGCTCGAGATTGCGCCCGATCGAATTGTCGAGCGGGGCGACGAACCCTGGCTCGTCGAGAGTGCCTTCATCCCAGAGGTTATTACAGGAACCAAAGGCCACGGGCGGCAGGATATCTCGCTTTTCCCCGAGCTCCTCCTTGAGCTTCGAAGTCTTCTCCTCGCGGGAGCAGGGCTTCCGACAGAACCAATCGGCGTTTCTCGAACCTTTGTCTCTCGACGTCACGCGACGCGAGGGCGAAAGATTACGAATGAGTTGGAACTCGAGAAACTCTGCGCGCGCTATGGATTCGAGACGGTTATTTTTGATGAACTGACGTTACGTGAGCAGCTCGAGGTGGCATCGTCATCCGCGGTGCTCCTCGGCCCCCATGGTGCGGGGATGCTCCATGCTCTCTTCATGCCGGAGAAAAGCTCCATCATTGAACTGTGCTCGCCAAATTTCGTGCCCGATACGAATGCCGCGATACATGCCGTGCTGCACCAGCGCCATCTTGTCGTTGCTGGAGTTCCGCGAGAAGAGCTTCTCGTCGGGGAGCCAAATCTCGCGGATATCGAGGCCGACCTGCATGCGACCGAGCAGACGCTCGAGCTCGTGTGCCGTGGGGAGTGAGCCTACTCTTCGGACAGCGCCATAAGGTAATCTGCGAAACGCTTCGTCTCCCACCCGCGCGCACCCAGGCAGCTCTTCGTCTCTTGCCCAGTATCGGGGTCGGGAAACGGCGTCGTGCGACCGGAGCGATCGAGCACAAACGTGAGCGGGAGAGTGGTGGCGTCGAATCGTTGACGCACTTCGTCTCGCTCGTCGATGAGGACCTTCACGCGCTGCAGTTGCTTCTCATGCGCGACTGCGCGCATTCGCTCGGGGCTATCGGAAACGCCGATCGCGACGAACTCAACATCGAAATCCGCCATCGCCTTCGACATCCGCTCGAATGCATCGAGTTCTGCGAGGCATTCGAAGCACCAGGGTGCCCAGAAACTTAAGACGACCGCCTTCCCCCGGAGCGTGTCCAACGAGGTGACCGCTCCATTCAGGTCCAGTAGTTGAAACTCGGGCGTCGTCGCGCGCGCCGCGAAGTCTGGGAGCGGAACTGGCGCGCGTCGAGCGCATGCGGAGAGCGCAATGAGGAGGACGGCAAATATAAATTTACTGGCGCGCAACATTTGCCGAGGAGTCCGAAGAGAGTGAGAGTGCTGGCTTGGCGACCGTGGATACTGCTGTTCGCCCATATTTATCGATCGCCGTGAGCTTGACCGGAAGATTTTCGAACCGATCCGTCGGTAGCGGTACGAACTCACCGTAGTAATGTCCCGGCGAGCGCTCCGCCATCGGCACGTTCTCGATTGCATTCCCGATCGAAAAAGAAGCAGATATTCCTGGCGTTGCGAGCATCACGACGATGAGCGGCTGTCCCCGAGACACAACAGGAGACTGCGCATCGTGTGAGACGGCAAAGATAGTCGGTGGTGCGGTCTCCAGGAACTCGGGACGACTCTTGCTGTAGAGGGGCGCGATCATCTTGCGCACGACGTCTCGCGATAGGTCGACGATGATCTCCGAGTCGAGTCCTCGAATCGGCTCAAGAACGAGATCCGAGAATCCGGTGGGACCCTTCGTGACACCTCTGCTCGCAGCGTCCTCCCCTTTCGAGGTAAACAGTGTGCGCCCATCACGCGCGGCCACGAGTGAGAGTTCGACGCCGACCGAATTCACGCTTTGCACCGCATAGTACGACCGATCCCACTTCGTCACCTTCCCGTAGAGAATCGCGTCGCAGTTCAGAAACTGGGAGCACAGATCGGCGGGCGCCGTCGCGAAAACTTTCTTGATATCGATCGTCCCATCTGGGCGACCGAATCCGTGGTGAGGTAGGTCGACGTCGATGAGCGCAATGGACACCAGTTCCAGATTCGTTTTCTCTAACTCTGCCAAGACCTGCTTACGAACAATCTGGGCAGGGTTGTCGTCCTGCTTCTTTGACACCAGCGCGAGATTGTCCAGCACGAGTCGCCCTTCGTCTTCAACGATCGCTCCGCTCCCGTCGACCGAAACAAAAGGGAGGACGGCGATGCGGAGCGGTTCGGAGGGATTAAAATCCAACGACTGGTTGTAGCGACCCGCGCAGCCACTGAGGAGAATGATGACGACGAGCATGTGACGGCCGATGTGCGGACACTGTCGTGCAAGACGGGTAAGCATGGTGACTATTCCTCGGTAAACTGTTCTCGATGATCGCAGAGCTATTCGGCAGTCGACGACCCTTGCAGCACAACCGGGACCGCAAACGTGCCTGACTTCGATACGGAGCTGACCGCGTAGATACTCTCCGAAACGGGTGTTGAAGGATCTTTCCAGATCGGCGGTCGTGAGACGCCAAGCTTGCGAAATGGACCTGATGCGCCGGTCGAGCGATACACGACAAAGTCAGATGCGGCACAGCGCTTGAGCAAGACCTCGCACATCGCGGGAGCGTCCGGACCGTCACAACCGAATCTCAACTGACGTATTGAACTGCTCTCG
>JADYYL010000088.1 GCA_020853655.1 Deltaproteobacteria bacterium | reverse complement strand
GTGGGCGCTCCCTTGCGTTCCGTCGCTCGCCGCGCCTCGGCCGAAACCTCTGGTATCCGAAGGAAGCCCATGTTCACGAATCTTTTTCTGTCTATCGTTACAGCCGCGGCTTTGGCAGGGTGCGGCGCACAGTTTAGGCCGCTACCGCT
Organism: Deltaproteobacteria bacterium; assembly: GCA_020853655.1. GTDB lineage: Bacteria > Bdellovibrionota_C > UBA2361 > SZUA-149 > JADYYL01 > JADYYL01. Next base: position 7,369 of record JADYYL010000088.1, on the reverse strand, counting down.
GACCGCGGGCCACCCGGCTAGTCCGGCAGGCGCACAAACTTCGCTGCCTGCTCGATCGAAAACATTGAAGGTGGTGGAACCGGTGGAAGCTGTCCCCGTCGCGATCGACCATAGTGCGCATCACTCTTCCGAGGGTCCGGCTCGCACCGACACATCGAGCAAGAATAGCGAGGGTCATCATGGGCACCATCACTAGAGGGGCGGCGCTCTTCGCCGTCGTGAGCCTTGCTTTAAGCGGATGCTCGGCGTTCGAGCCCGGTCTGGGATTCTCGGACGTGGAGAGAATCGTCTCTGAACGCAGTGGCAAGGAAGTGCACTGGAACCAGGGCACGCCGGAGGACAAGGCTGCCGTCCAGAAAGTGCAAGCACTCTTGGAACAAACGTTAAGTGTGGATTCCGCGATCCGGGTCGCGCTTCTTTCGAATCCCCGCCTTCAAGCGACGTTTGAAAGGCTCGGGATTGCGCAGGCCGATATGGTGCAGTCCGGCTTGCTGCGGAACCCTATTTTGGACGCGGAGGCAAGATTCAGTGGGGAGGGGACGACGATCGAATTGTCTATCGTCCAGGGCTTCCTCGACGTTCTCTATATTCCGTTGCGACGCCAGGTCGGCGCCGCCGGATTCGAAGCGACCAAGCTGTCTATCGCGGCGAGCGCACTCGACCTCGCGGGCCAGGTGCGACGAGTATTCTACGAGCTGCAAGCAATCGAACAGAAGCACGAGATGCTCGGCAGCGTCGTCGCCGCCACCGACGCTGGCTATGACCTCGCGAAAAGGATGCGTGCAGCCGGGAACATCACTGATTTGGACCTTGCAAACGAGCGCGCGCTTCATGAACAGTCGAAGCTTGATCTTGCATCAGCCGAGCTCGCCAGTATCGAGAAGCGTGAACAGCTCAGCTCTTTAATGGGGGTATGGGGCCACGAGGCTGCGACCTGGAAAATCGCAACGCGACTGCCACCAATTCCCGAAACGGAACTGCCGTTGGATCAGCTTGAGGCCCAGGCGATAGACCGAAGCCTCGACCTGGCGCGGATGCGCCATGAGATCGAGATTGCCGGTATCCGTACCGGGCTCGCCAAGCCAACCGCGTGGCTTGCGGACGCCGACACCGGCCCAGCAGCAGAGAAAGAATCAGAGGGGAAGTGGTCCGTTGGTCCCGGATTCTCTGTGCCGATACCGCTTTTTGATCTTGGGCGCGCCGCAGCTGGAAAGGCGGGAGCAATACAGCGCCGCGTCGAGGAAATGTATCGCGCCGAAGCAATCGAAATTCGCTCGGAGGCCCGGACGGCGCGTGCTCGACTGGTAGCCGCGCGCGATCGAGCGGAATATCGGCGCGTGGTGCTCCTCCCGTTGCGCCACCGGATCCTCTCTGAAACCCAAAAGCACTTCAACGCAATGCTCGTGGGGGCCTTCCAACTTCTTCAAGCGAAGCAGGCCGAACTCGACGCCGGCAATCGTTATGTGGACGACTTGCTTGCCTACTGGCTTGCCCAAAGCGACCTCGACCAGATTTTGAGCGGTAGTCGTCCGAGCTCAACTCGGCCCGTCGTGGAATTGTCCGCCGCGGATGACAATGAAGGCACTTCTACGGAGAATCTCCGATGAACAAGAACATGACCCGCCGCGAAATACTTTCACTCGGTGCCGCTGCCGGAAGCGCGTTAGCGTTGAGCAGCGTCGGCAGCAGCGCTTCCGCGCAACACGAGCCTCATCAAGGACACACTGTCCCGCGCGCGGGCGCGTCTCCGATTGCCGTGACGAACGCAGCCGGGGAAGGGAATCGCGAGACCTATACCCCAGTGACGGTACCGAACGGATCCACGCTCCCTGGGAAAAGGGTTGATGGCGCGAAAGTCTTTCACTTGGTCGCCGAGCCGGTGAAGCGCGAATTTGCTCCCGGACTGGTTGTCGACTGCTGGGGGTATAACGGCGAGACGCCTGGACCGGTTATTGAGGCCGTTGAAGGCGATCGGGTAAGGATCTACGTCACCAACCGGCTTCCCGAGCCGACAACCGTACACTGGCACGGCCTGTTACTACCAAACGGAATGGATGGTGTGTCTGGACTCAACCAACCTCCGATTCCGCCCGGAAAGACGTTCAAATACGAGTTCGAGCTGCGCCAATCCGGTACGTTGATGTATCACCCCCATTTCGATGAGATGACTCAGATGGGGCTAGGGATGATGGGAATGTTCATCATACATCCGCGCCAGGTGGAATCGCCGCAAATCGACCGAGATTTCGTGCTGATGCTCAGTGAGTGGTTCATCAAGCCCGGCACGTCTCGCCCGGATCCGAGCGTGATGAGCGACTTCAATATTCTAACAATGAACAGCAAAGCGTTTCCGAGCACGGCTCCGCTTGTAGTGAAGGTCGGCGAGCGCGTTCGCATTCGATTGGGCAACTTAGGCGCGATGGATCATCATCCTATCCACCTCCACGGGTACAGCTTCACGACCACCGGAACTGATGGCGGGCGCGTTCCGGAGTCTGCTCGATGGCCGGAAACCTCGGTTCTTGTGCCTGTCGGTGCGACTCGCGACATCGAGTTTGTGGCCGACGCGCCCGGAGACTGGGCGATGCACTGCCACATGACCCACCACGTCATGAACCAGATGGGTCACGAGCTTCCCAACCTCATTGGTATTGAACGGAGCGGATTGGACGAGAAGGTGCGCGAGCTCCTACCCGATTACATGACGATGGGGGACACGGGCATGGGTGACATGGGCGAAATGGCGCAGAAAATGGGCGTACCTTCTAACAGCATTCCGATGCTCGGTGGTCGCGGAGGCCACGGGCATATCGACATGGGGGGCATGTTCACCGTGCTGAAAGTGCGGGAGAGCCTCACCGATTACAGCGACCCCGGCTGGTATGAGAATCCTCCGGGCACGGTCGCGGGCGAGGCAGACGCGAAGGAACTGCGCCGAGACGGAATCAAGATTTAGAAAAAATCTAGGTGAAACGATGGAACATAACTACGAACTTACGGGAATGCACTGCCAAGCCTGCGTCGGCAAAATCAAAGGCGCGCTGGAAGGGGTTGCCGGCGTCACTTCTGCCGAAGTGACATTGAATCCGCCGCGCGCGCGAGTCGCAATGAGTCGGCATGTGCCCACGACAGAACTGATCGAAGCGGTTCAGAGCACCGGCGAATACCGACTTGAGACCTCCGAGAGCTCGACTGTGGTCGGATCGAACACGCACGAATCGGGCGAAAAGCCCGAGAGCCTGTATCCGCTTTTCCTCATCGTCGGTTACATCGCCGGTACTGTTACGCTCATCGCCATAGTCGCGGGCGACCGTTCGCTGGATGGCCCCATGCGGCACTTCATGGCCGCATTTTTCTTGGTGTTTTCGTTCTTCAAATTCCTCGATCTGCGGGGCTTTGCAGACGCGTATCGAACTTACGACGTAATCGCCCGCGCCGTTCCTGCGTGGGGATTGATTTACCCGTTCTGCGAGCTGGCTCTCGGGCTCGCCTACCTCGTGAACGCAAATCCCGTCGCGACAAACGTGGCCACACTTGCGCTCATGCTCGTCAGTTCAATCGGTGTACTCAAGGCACTGCTGGACAAGCGAAGTATCCGCTGTGCGTGCCTGGGGACGGTTCTGAACTTACCGATGACCAAGATAACTTTGGTGGAGGACTTGGGTATGGCCGCAATGGCCGCGCTGATGCTGGCGATGACGTAGTCGAATCGCATCAACAAACCAACGAACGAGCGTTCAAGCAGCGCGGCCAAAATTGGCGACAATCACGTTCGTCTTATTGATAAGGTTATCTACGAAATCCGCCCAGTATTGGAGCATTTCACGTCTCTGGCGTGCGTACTCCGCATGGTTGTAAATACCGCGCACTCCACCAATCTTGTGGTTAAGCGCTTTTTCGATCACGTCCGATGGAAAACCCGCTTCATGAAGCCGGGTAGAACCCGTGCGCCGCAGATCGTGAATCGTGAACGGATCGATCGGGACGTTAACGCCATCGAGCGCCTTGTTTAGCGCATTGTGAGCAAAAGGCTTGTTCGGCCCGCTGCGCCCGGGCACAACCCACTCGGACTCACCAGCGAGCGCCTTTAACTCGCGAAACAGCGCAGCCGACTGGCTCGAAAGATACACGATGTGTTGCTTGCCTGTTTTCGAGTTCTCCTCGGGAATCCGCCATTCGGCCCCGTCTAGGTCCACGTCCCGCCACTTCGCGAACCCGAGCTCCGACTTTCGCACAAGCGTGAGCAGAATGAGGTGCAGGGAAAGCTTGAATTGCCGTCGGATGCTGGACTCATATACCGCATGGAGGTACTTCCGAATCTCTTCCGGCGTCAGGGCGCGAGACCGCGGACGAGGCCGTGAAATGAACCGAACCGGAAGGGCGGAGGCAGGATTGGTTTCGGTAATACTGCATACTATCGCGTAGTCCCACATCCGCTTGCAAAGATTTCGGATGTCGGCAGCAGCGGCAGGAAAGCCGTGGTCGCGCTTTGCAAAGGCGATGCGCTGAATGTCGGCAGCGGTAACCTCACGCAGCGACAGGTCGCCAAACGCCGGATAAAGGGCCTTCTCCAAGTATCGGCGAACGACTTGGGTGTTCTTGCGATCGCGGACGACGACGTCGGTGAAATACCGCTCCCCGAACTCCCGGACGGTCGTCTCCGCTGCGAGCGCCACTTTGCGCAGCTGCTTCTGCTTTGCTGGTGACTGCCCTTGAGCCACCATCGTTGCAAGCTCGTCGCGCTTCTGTCGCGCCGCTTTGAGCGACACCGCTGGATATTTCCCTAGGGTTACCTTTTCCAGCTTGCCGTTCAGCCGATAGCGATAGCGCCATGCGAGGCCACCTGCCGGATAGACTTCGAGGGATAGCCCGCGGTCGTCAGTGACGAAGTATCGCTTGTCCTTGGGCTTGAGAGCCTTAATCGCAGTATCGGTAAGGGCCATCTGATGTGTCCACCTTGGGAGGAAGCCGTGTCCACTAAGCTAGGTGTACGCGAAAGTGGTCACACCCGCCGATGGCTTCCATCGAATCGTTCCGGACACTATAAGACAGCTAACTCATTGATTCAAGTGGAGATTTGATGCCTCGCTGGACATCTCCGGACGTCTTCGGACCCCACTCTACTTCCCGATGCAGAACGTAGAGAAGATCCTACCAAGAATATCCTTTGTCGTCGTGAGCCCGATGATGTCGTTCAACGAATGAAGCGCGATCGGCAATCGACTAGGCTTGCGCGAGATCGAGCTTTCTATGGTCAACGCCGCGCTCTGTAAAGTTGCCTCACTTATTGCCGTCTCGGAACGGCTCGGTATACGCCGGGACCTCTCACGGATACTATGATTTCTTACGCCCCGAGCTTAGTTGGCGCGACGATTTACGCTTTTGTGAGCGTCCCATGCTCTCGCCGGCCAAAATGTCATAGAGACGCTGGTTGATGTAGTAGTTCGAGCGTCCGACCTTGTGCTTCCGAAGGAATCCGCTTTTCGCCAGTTCGTCTAAGTACTTTGTTGCAGTGAGTCGCGAGACCTCGAGGTCTTTCTGAATAAACTCGATTTTCGTGTATGGATGCGAGAAGAGGTTGTTGATCAAGTCTTGGCTGTAAAAGCGATGCTGCTCTCGAATCCGACGCTTGTAGTCGAGAAGGAGCGTCCGAATGGATTTGATTGCTTCGATCCCCTCGGCAGAGATCCTTTCCACCGCAGTGAGCATGTAAAGCACCCACTCCTCCCAGGCGTCGCGTTCCCGCACTTCCTGTAACAGGCGGTAGTAGTCGGACTTCGTCCGTACAATATGTCGACTGAGGTAGAGGACCGGAAGTTCCAGCAGCCCCTCCTTTACGAGATACAGCACGTTAATGATTCGTCCTGTCCGGCCGTTGCCGTCGTAGAATGGGTGAATGCTTTCGAACTGGTGGTGAATCAAGGCCATTTTTATCAGTGGATCTGTTGAGGAGAGAGACTTGTCGTTGATAAAGCGCTCAAGATCTCCCATCAGTGCCACGATATCGGCGTGATTCTGAGGCGGCGTGTAGACTGTCCGACCATCGGATGCTTTCAAAGTGGTTCCTGGTAATTTCCGAAACCCCGCCGTGTTCTCCTCCAACGCGGCTTGAATGCGAAGGATATGGCGAATTGTCAGCAGCCCTTTACTGCGCACGTCGTTGAAACCAATCCGCAGAGCTTGAGCGTAGCGCGCGACTTCCTTTGTGGCGGCGCTTCCAGTCAGGTCGGAATAGTCCGAGTGGCGAAACAGCTCGTCGTGAGTAGTAACAATATTCTCGATCTCAGAACTGTCCTTCGCTTCTTGCAAGCCAAGGGTGCTGACCAAAATGTTCTGGTTCGGGATGGTTGCAACAATCCCCTTAAATTCAGCGAGCTGACGACTCGCGGTGGCCAGTCGCTTGAGAATATCCGGACGATCGAAGCGATCTGGGTCGAGTTTAGTTAGAGGATAGATTTTGGTCATTCTCTATACATGCCACATTGCACGTGTATAGAAAATGCCACATTTCTATGCACGTACCCGAACTCTCGAACTGGCGCAACAACCGCTACTCGCACATAACCACCTCAAACGACTTAGCTTTCACATCCGCGTCGCCTCAATCGAGTACGAAACTGGCACCCAATAAAGTGACGGAGTGGCCAGTTTCTCTACACGTCGTCGATAACAAGTGTAGAGGATAAACATTTTCTATTCCCGCGAGCACCGGGGCCCCTTCGACCTCGAGGAGAAATGTAATGCAAGTCGGATGTTGATGGACGTCTCTGAACGCCACTCTACTTCCCGATGCAGAACTTCGAGAAAATTAATCCGAGGATATCCTCAGTCGTCGTAATCCCGATGATGTCGTTCAGCGCATGCAGGGCGGAACGAATTGACAGTGCGACGATCTCCGCCGGCTGTCCCTGTTCGATATCGCGGGATGCGTCAGACAGCGCAGCGCTTGCGGATGCTAACGCCTCGCGATGGCGCTCCGTCGTAATCAGGAGCCGACCTTCGCCGAGAACTTTTGCGTCGAGAAGAATCGCGGGGATGATCATTCGAAGGTCGTCCAACCCTCGATTCGTCAAGGCGGAGAGGCTGATCGTCTGGCGTTGCTCCGATTGAATCGGGATCGACTGGGGCTGATCGCACTTGTTCGCGACAATCAACACACGACCTGCTTCACGCGCGACGCGCGCGAATGGTTCACTCGTCGGATCAAACGGCGTGGTGGAGTCGTGCACGTAAAGCACAAGGTCAGACTGCGCAACCTTCTTCCATCCCATCTCGATGCCGATCTTCTCAATCGGGTCGGGTTCGTAACCCTGCTTTTCGAGGCCGGCGGTATCCCAGAGGCGGATGAGGATGCCGCCGAGCGAGATCC
>JADYYL010000087.1 GCA_020853655.1 Deltaproteobacteria bacterium | reverse complement strand
GCGTCAAGAGTGGCGAAGTCGAACTCCAGAAATCAAACATTCTGCTTCTCGGACCCACTGGCTCGGGAAAGACGTTGCTCGCTCAAACGCTCGCGAAGCTTCTGAATGTTCCGTTCACGATCGCAGACGCAACGACGCTGACCGAAGCAGGCTACGTCGGTGAAGATGTCGAGAATATCATTGTGAATCTCCTTCAGGCCGCTGACTACGACGTCGAGCGGGCAGAACGGGGAATCGTCTACATCGACGAAATCGACAAGATTTCGCGAAAGTCTGAAAGTCCGTCCGTGACTCGAGACGTATCGGGCGAGGGCGTTCAGCAAGGGCTGCTCAAAATCCTGGAAGGCACTGTCGCTCACGTTCCTCCCAAGGGCGGGCGAAAGCATCCGCAACAGGATCTACTTCAGGTCGACACCACGAACATTCTCTTCATCTGCGGCGGCGCTTTCGAAGGGCTTGGTGAGATCGTGAAGAAGCGGCTCGGCTCGCGACAAATCGGGTTCGCTGCGAACAACTCGCCAATCGACGAGAAGAAGTCACACGTCCTGAAGCATAGCGAACCACGAGATCTCGTAACGTTCGGATTGATTCCTGAGTTCGTGGGACGACTTCCAATCGTTGCGACGCTCGAAGAGCTCGACGAGGCGGACCTCATCCGAGTTCTCACGGAACCAAACAACGCGCTGATCAAGCAGTATCAAAAACTGTTTGAGTGCAGCCAAGTCATGTTGCGCTTCACGGAGACTGCCGTGAAAGAGATCGCAAAGCTTGCACTTCAGCGCAGGACCGGCGCGCGAGGGCTTCGGGCCATCATCGAGGACACGATGCTCGAGACGATGTTTGAAGTCCCAAGTCGCGCGGACGTGAAAGAGGTCGTCGTTTCTGAAACGTCGATCACGAAGGGCGAAATGCCGCTCGTCGTCTACACGAACCAGGCCCAAACAGGCTCGTAACGTTCACGGTCGACAACAATCGCAGAAGGGGGAGCTCGGCTCCCCCTTTGCGTTTCTGGCCAGCATTCAGCCTGCCGCCGCGGCAGAGCGACCCTCTGGCTCCTCGGCGGGCACTCGAAGTGTAAAAGCTTTGCAAACTCCCCAATTCTGACTGGCCGCCGCCAGATGGTGGCTTGAATAGTCGCGTGACTGATCGGAGAATCGGCCGTTCTGCGACGCCGACCGTTTATCAGACTTTCCGTCAGGATCCGCTATGTTCCGCCTTTTCGCACTCTGTGCCCTCGTGTTCGCCTGCGCAGTTCACTCGGAAGCACAAACACCATTCGAACGCGACAAGGTCCCGGCTCAGCTGCGTGAATGGATCCCGTGGATTGAAGCGCGACATCCGGAGTGGAGCTGCGTTGGCGACCCCGCTGACGCAATCTGTCGCTTCGCCGGCAAAGTGAGCATCACTCGAAGCAATGGTGTCGCAACGTTCAGCGCGGCCGTGGAGCTTCTTGCTACGTCGTCTGTCCCGCTCCCGGGATCGGCAGATCTCCCGCCCACGAAGGTCCGCATCATCCGCTCAGATGGTACCGCTCTCTCAACTCCCCTCGCCTCGAGCGAGTCGATGATGAGCGTCCATCTCCCCTCGGGAAGCTACACGGTCACCGGAGAGTTGAGATGGGAGGGAGATCGTAAAGACTTCCCTGTGCCGGACGAATACGCCTTTGTCGCTTTCACCGATCGTACAGTGGGGACCCTGCGCAGACGAAGCGGGAGCGTTTGGCTCGAGGAACAGCAAACCGCCAACGTCGATGACGCGCTTTCCATCACGGTCATGCGTCGGATTACGGATCGATCACCGCTGCTCGTCGAGTCACTCATGGTTCTGCGCGTTTCTGGTTCATCGCGCTCCGCGGAGCTTGGAGTCATATTGCCCGCAGGGCTTCGGCCGATCGACATCTCGACAACGCTGCCGCACCAACTCACGGCGAATGGCGCGCTCGCGCTGCAGCTCAGCCCAGGAGTGCATGAAGTTCGCATTTCAGCTGTCGGCGCGCAGCCGGTTGAATCGTTGGCTGTGCCGAAAGTCGCATTCGAAGGTTGGCCGGGAGATGAGACGTGGGCATGGGTCGCCGATCCGTCGTTTCGTTCGGTGGACGTGAGCGGCGCCGAGGCGGTTTCCGCTGCAATGACATCGCTTCCGCCTGAGTGGCACAGTGGCGCGATCTATCGAGTTCAAGCGGGAGACTCCCTCACACTCAAAGAACTCCAGAGGGGAGAAGTACGCGCTGCCGAGAACGCGCTCTCGTTGGACCGAACGCTGTGGTTGGACCTCGATGGTCGTGCCTATTCGGTGGCGGACACGTTCTCGGGAACGATGAATCAGGGCTTCCGACTTGATGCGCTGAATGAACTTTCCGTAGGTCGAGCGACTGTCGACGGAGAGCCCGCCTTCATTTCGCGGTCGCCGACCGGTGATGCAAACGGCATCGAGCTTCGCTCTCAAGGTGTGAACATGGCCGCAATCTCTCGCCTTGCGCGAGAGAGTTCGCTCTCGGCAAGCGGCTGGTCGGCCACGTTCGATAACGTCTCGGCAGAGCTCCGCCTTCCGCCCGCCTGGCGACTGTTTCATATTTCAAACGCTGAATGGGTCGAGAACAGCTGGGTCGGCAGTTGGACGTTACTCGATCTCTTTGTCGCGCTCCTCGTCGTCATCGGTACGGCAAAGCTGATCTCCCGATTGGCTGCCCTTGCGCTCGGGCTATCACTCCTGGTGAATCATGGGGAGTTTCTCGAACCCCGCATGTTACTGGTGCACCTGCTCGTGGGACTCACATGGATCGCGCTGGCAAAGGATGGATCTGAGTTCTGGAGGAACTCGGGCAGGTTGTTTCTCGGGTCGACATTCGCGGTCTGGCTTCTTCAGATTCTCACCTTTACGAAACTGCAGTTGACTCAGTTTTTGTTTCCGCAACTTCAGGCGGGGACTCGATACCGAACGGCGCTGCAAGAATTGTATTTGATTCTCGAGGGATCGTTTCTATCGTGGCCGGCTGTTGCAATGCTGATCGTGTTCGGCGTGATGGGACTTCGCTGGGCGTTTCGAGGCAAGAGCCTGATATTCTCGATCGTGAGGCTCGGCCTGATTGGAATCGTCTTCTCCATCGCGAGCGCGTCAGTAATCGGCTTTTTTGCAATGTATTCGTCGCAGCATGCGAGGAACAACAACTCGGCGGTGACCCAGGGAAGAATGAACGCATTCGTCGACGGGCGCCAACCGGCTCCGGTGTCGCGCGCTTATGATCAAAATGCGCTTCTGGAAGTTTCCTCGGACTCAGTCGAAGAGTTTGCGGCCTCGTCCGCAAAGAGCGGCGAGGGATCCAATGCGTATCAGTTGAAGCGCCAACGTCGACCCGTCTCGAAAGTCGTTCAATCTGGCCCCGCAGAGCCCACATGGACTTGGAAGCAACACCGCTTCGCCTTTGCGGGCCCGGTTGCACCGGGACACCGCGCGAGCATCTACCTCCTCTCTCCTTGGATGACGAGTATCCTTTCCGTCATTCGGGTCGGGCTCCTGTTCTGCCTGGCCGCCATCTTCTTTCGTCGAGCCGGCTATAGCCTCCCGTCGAAGATGGTCCCGGAGATTGCGATCGGATTGCTCCTGTTCTTGCCGACGCAGTCAGCCTCAGCGGAGTTCCCCGGGCGGGAGCTCCTTGCCGAACTCGAGTCGCGAATGGAGTCTGAGCGATGTCGCCAGGCAACCTGCGCTTCTTTCGACGAGCTCGAGATTCGCGTGCAGGAGAACATGGTTCGGGGGGTCGCGAAGATCTCGGCGACCGCGCCGACAGTGGTGACCGTTCCCGGTCCGCTTGATCAATTGCCGATTTCGTCGATCCGACTGAACGGAAAGGAAACGACATCCATTCGTCGCTCAAGTACCGGTTTCCTGCAGGTTCTCGTTCCGCGCGGGGCGTCACGACTCGAGTTCGATGCTCAGCTGCTCGCTCAAACCGTGGTGACGATTCAGTTTCCGCAGCTGCCTGTCAGCGTGAAGGCGATATCTGATGAATGGAGTATTGAGGGCGTCTCGTCGACCGGATCGCTTGCCGGGAATGTCCGACTGATCCCCAAGGGAGAACCGGGAAAGACCAAGACGTTTCAGGAGACGGTCCTCCCGACATGGTTCATCGTGACTCGATCTCTTGAGCTCGGAGAAACGAACTCTGTCGAGACAACCGTCCAGCGAATGGGAGACACGTCGACCCCGGCTTCGATCTCAGTGCCAGTGCTCGACGGAGAACGGGTCACGACGGGTTCGGTGACATCCGAAGGGGGCGTTGTCACCGCACGCTTCGGAATCGGCACCAGCACGGTCAGCTACACGAGCTCGCTCGCATCTTTTGCGGACCTGAAGCTGGTTTCGAAACCGTCACTGCAGCTCTCCGAAGTTTGGACGGTAGAATGTTCACCATTTGTGGTGTGCAACGTGGACGGACTATCGCCAACATTCAGTGTGACCGAGGGGCGCAGTCGCTCGGTTTGGTATCCATTTCCCGGCGACGAAGTT
>JADYYL010000086.1 GCA_020853655.1 Deltaproteobacteria bacterium | reverse complement strand
TGTCATCAACAGCGTTTGTGTCGCCACTGACGAGATTCGACGCGCTGGAGCTATAGGCAACATACCGTCCGTCTGCGCTGATTGAACCTTGCAATGCGTAGCCGTTCGCCTGCGTTCCCCCAGTTCCAACACTTGCTCGGCGGGTTGTCCCGGTCTGTGCGTCAAAGACGAAAAGATCATCTGCTCCGTTTGTGTCCCCCGTCACGAGGTTTGTCGCTGAGGACGTGAAGGAAACGTAGCGTCCATCGGCGCTGATTGCGATACCGTAGTTCTGAGCGTTCGCCTGCACTCCGCTTGAGCTTCTGCTGACGAGTTGAGTAAGCCCGGTTACGGTGTCGCGGAGGAAGACGTCGGCGACGCCGTTCGTATCTCCCGAAACAAAGTTCGTTGCCGACGAGGTAAACGCAATGTACCTGCCATCTGCGCTCATCGCGACGGAATCGCTCGAACCGTTTCCTTCCGCCCCGCCGGAAGTCAGGCTCGCTCGGATGGGGTCGGAAGTGAGTGTTCCACTCGTTAGAATCGCCCTGATGCTTTCGTCGTCACCGTAGCCGAGCTGAACGGTGAACGATCCGTAGGCGACGTCGAAAAGATTGACCCCGTTGAATGTGGTTGCGGCAAGGATGCGATTGTATTCAGCGGAGAGCGCGGCGGCTTCCGTGTTCAGCGCTTGCCGCTGCGTAGCGCCAAGAGTTCCATTCGCTGCCTGCGTTGAGAGTTCGCGAACACGTGTCACGATCGTCTTGAGCTGCTCGATCGAACCCTCGGCAATTGAAAGCTGGCTGATGCCATCGTTCGCATTCCGAATGCCCTGCGTGTACACTCGATTGTCCGCTTGTAGTGCAGATGCAATGGATAGACCTGCTGCGTCATCGGACGCACGTGTGATCCGCAGGCCGGAGCTGAGACGCTCGAAGACCCGCTGGAGCCCTTGCGTGTTGCGCGCAAGGTTGCGCTGCGTATTTAGAGACGCAACGTTGGTATTAATGCTTAGAAAACTACCCAACTGCTCATCCTTTGAGCATTACTGCATTACTGCCGCATTCCTTTGCCTCTTCTCAATTCGCGGTTCACTCATTTTCAACGCACATCCAATCCTTTCGTTCCCCGACTCGAGGGACTAAGAGTTGGATATCACTCACTATTAGAATCGACGTCGAACGGGTTACACATGAGACGTATCGAATTTAGTCGAGTAATATCGGCAACTTGTGGTGTTACGGAAACGCGAGAAAGTTACTGAAATCATGCGTGCCGCGACACGCCTATCCTTCAGCGGCACCAGAAGAATCCGTGCGCACTCCATCCGCGCCACCCATCGCACACTTCAAGACCGAGGTTGGATAATCCCATAGCTCGTCAAGCGGTCAGCGTAACTTCTCGATCGATGAGTGACGAGATAACTTAGCCATGTCGTTGCGCACCGAGCGACATCGGCAGAAGCTCTTTCACAATTCAACAGTTGTAGAATGTCGAAGCGCTCTCAACACGGCGATCAACGCGGTGTTGGGAAGTGAGCGCTCATTAAGGTTACGTAACACCAATATTTCCAGCGATCGGCTGTGACCCCTGAGATGATCAAATGTCGTCTCAAGGGTCCCAGCCGATGATAACCATCGACTTTCGGACCTTCACAATACGCCGCGCTCCCACAAGCCAGCGCGGGTCTCCTGTTCGTCGGGAGGGGTGGGGAAGGATGTCAGATGTCGCAGGATACATTGGGTCTGGATCGAAACTCTATCGCCGCCGCTGCGAATCTCATCGCATTCGGAGGAGCACCGTCGGAAGTGAATCAGTTAAACCATTGGGCAGATCGCTTCACGACCGGCGCGAGCACGGATGCGACTCGTAAAGGGGACGAGATCGTCGCGTTCCTTTCCGACAGCATTGGAGAACTCGGCAACCGGCGCCGTGAAGCCTTCGTCCGCCAAATCGTGGCAGAGGAAGTCAGCACGAGACTTCTGAAGTGGCTCGATGCCCGCGTCGCGATTCCAACGTCGGAAACGACGTGGTTGCGAAGCGTTCTCGAGAGTTGCCGTATGCCCCACGAGATGCCTACGCGTCGGGACCCGTTCTTCGACGGCCCGAATGCGGCGTTCTGGCAGATCGCGTGGCGGCTCGACTGTTGGTTTCCGAAGATTCTCAAGGGGGACTTCGGATGGCTGGACTTCAAGGCGGCGGAGCACCCGAGTGGCGGAGCAATGGCGGACGCTCTGATCCTCGCGGTTGCACCGATCTGCATCAACGAGCGCGTGCGCATGACCGTGAGTGATTGTTCCGTCGTCAACAATCGATGGTGCGAATTCCTCGCGGGCTGGCACGAGTGGCGCATCGGAACCGATTCGATGCCGCTGGAATACCCCAACGGAGGTCGGAAGAGTGCTCGAGAGCACTTGGCGTTCCTCCCGTGCTTCCGAGAAGCACAGTTGCGCCGCCTCGTAGGTACAGTGCCTGAGCTCGCTCGCGATCTCGGCGCTGAGTTCGTCCCCTATGAGAGTGAGTGGAACTTGCATCGGTATCTCACAGGGGTTGCCGCCGCGTGGGCGAGTGACTTTGCCGTCCAGCAGAGTCAGCTCATCGCATCCTATCGGAAGGGAAACGACGCGCCAGTCGAGTCGTATCTCGCGTCGCTCGCTTCGCGCTTGAGGAGGGTGGACGGGGAGCCGAGCACTTCGTCGCTGCGACTCTCGCAAGTCGAGGGGATGCGGACGTTGCCGTTGCCCTCGGTCGACGCAGTTCGTGCCTTCGTCGTTCCGCTGCGCGTGCACTTGGAGCGGAAGCGCGCGGGTCGATCGTCGTAATAGTCACAAAGGTTTTCCAGGAAGACGGTC
>JADYYL010000085.1 GCA_020853655.1 Deltaproteobacteria bacterium | reverse complement strand
TTGCAATCGTTGCGTTTCCACTGGCCGTTGCGGTCGCGGACGAAGGGTATGAGGGGTCACCAATAGCGAAGCACCCATCGCTCGCGGCTAAGCATCCGCTTGCTGCGAATACCCGCACGACGGCAAAGCTTGAGGCGGAGAAGCTGGCAAAGGCGAAAGCTGAAGAGGAAGCGAGTAAATTCGCCACCTCTGATAAGGCGGAAGAAGAGAATGCCCGCGCTCGCTTAAGCGATAAGTCGGCGGAGTAACGCTCGTCTTACGGTGCGGGGTGCGCAGATTCGACGACAAGCCCCGCGCCTTTCAAAACGCTTTGCTCCCAACTGCCACGGTCATGGCCGATGTCGCCGCGCGCAATCAGATGCGCAAAGTATGTCGGTTCTGTCGTCCCGGCACATTTTGGGTGAAGTGGCGTCTGGAACATCGCATCGCCTGGCTGCGCGATGTACTGAAGCCAGTACTTTCCTTCCTTGACTGTCTTGCAAGCGTAAACCACGCTCGCCTGTCCGCTCTCCTTCACGCGAAGAACGACCCACGGAGTTTCCCAGTTCATCAGCGGATCCCTGCTTTAGGTTGACGCGGGTGGCTGCTGAGCTTGCGCCGCCGCTGCTGCCGCCTGTTGTTGCTGTTTCTTAAAGACTTGTTCGAGCTTGGTCTGGAGACCTTCCGCGGTGAACGGCTTGACGACGTAGTTCGATACTCCGGACTTGATCGCTTCCATCACGTTCTCTTTCAGCCCTTCCGCCGTCACCATGATGAACGGAAGGTCGCGCAGCTTATCATTGGCGCGCACCGCCTTGAGAAGATCGATGCCCATCATGTTCGGCATGTTCCAGTCGGAGATCACCAACTGGAAATCGCCGGACGTCAGTTTCGAGAGAGCGATCTGTCCGTCTTCTGCTTCCGCAACGTTGGTAAATCCAAGTTGCTGAAGACATGTGCGGACGATCCGCCTCATCGTGGCAAAGTCATCGACGACGAGAATCTTCAATTTCCGATCGACTGAGTTGAGAGCGCTCGACATACGGCACCTTGTGATCTCGGGATTATCCGAGGCGTGTTTCTAATAGTCGAATCGACATATTTCCGGTAAAACTTAAATACTGAAGGCGCGGCCTCACTGGGCCGACCTGGAAATTTGCAACAAAATGTTCGTGTGAGTCCGTCATGTTACCTGTGAAGAAAGAGATCCTCTCCCCGTTCGTCACTTCGGCCGTGAATATTCTTCAGATGATGGCCCAGGTGAATCCCACGGTCGGCGAGGTGACTGAGAAGGCCGACAAACGGACTTGGGGTGTCGTTACCGGCATCATTGGAATGACCGGCGATAAGCTTGAAGGCAATCTGTCGATTAGTTTCGATGAGGGGAGCGTTCTCAAGATCGTCGGCTCGATGCTGATGACAGAATTGACGCAGGTCGATGCCGAGGTCATTGATGCGGTCGGCGAGATCGCAAACATGCTCTGTGGCGGAGCAAAGGTCGGTCTGCATGAGCTCGGCTACGAGTTTCAAATGGCCTCTCCGGTGATGATCTCCGGGAAAGATGTTGCGCTCTCCCAGTTCGGTAAAGTTCCCGTCGCCGTCATCCCCTTGACGATCCCCGAAGGCCAGCTCGTCATTGAAATAGCGATGCGAGAACGCGCTGGCGCGAAGTAATTCGCGCCCGAGCGGAATTAAGCTTCGGCACCTTCTTCGACGTGTTCTTCCGCAATCGGTTGGGCCATCAACGCCGTTACGTAGCGACGGAATTCCATCAGATCGATAGGCTTCGGAAGAAATCGACTCGCGCCTTGCTCGAGCAGATCGTTGATCTGGTTCAGCGAGATCACCCCCGACACGACCAGCACCGGCATCGTTGCCAGATGTGGATCTTTTCGCACCCGTTCGATGAACGAGCGTCCATCCAACTTCGGCATCATCATGTCGGTGACGAGCAATCCGATGTCCGGATTGTCGAGCAGGATCTCCCACGCGCGCTGACCATCCGACGCTTGGATCACAGGGAATCCGAGACGTTCAACAGTGTGTGCAAGAACGGCGCGCGTTGACGGTTCGTCTTCAGCGATCAGAACTTTCATAGACTTATCCCGAAAGTGTTTCGAGGATATGTCGACGATCAATTGATCGAGCTTAAGGGCCGCACCGCGGATTTCGGGCGGGGGAGCGAAAAGATTACAGGAGTGGTCTGTTGAGGTCTCCGTTCTGTGCGTAATCCCGCGACTACGCGATAGAGAACGGGGGTCAGAATCGAGCAGGTTAGGGGAGTTCGATATACTTGAGTTCAAGAATCTCGAGCTCTCGCAGACCTTTGGGAGATTTGAACGTTACGTAATCGCCTTCGCGCGCCTTAAACAGCGCGTTTGCTAACGGAGAGATCCAACTAATACGGCCGCGCTCGATGTCGGTCTCGTCGATCCCAACGATCGAATAAGTCTTCTCTGCGCCATCCTCGTCACGCACTGTCACAGTCGCACCGAACCGGACTTGGTCGCCGGGGACTTTTAACGGATCTACGATCTCGACGTTGTCGAGTCGCTTCGACAGAAACCGAATCCGCCGATCGATCTCTCGAAGCCGCTTCTTCCCATAGATGTAGTCGCCGTTCTCCGATCGGTCGCCATTTCCCGCAGCCCACGAGACGACCGCAGTGACCTCAGGACGATCTTTCGTCTTGAGCCTGAGCAGCTCCTCCTGCATGCGCTTTACGCCACCAGGGGTCATGTAGTTCTTCGTGCCACTAGGAAGGCTCGGGCCCGAATCCTCGTCCCCGTCTTCGGTCTCCCCGTCGTTTTCTTTGACAAATGCTTTGCTCATCTCCGTATCTCACCTCAACTCTCAAGCACTTTCAATAACCGAGACCACTGAAACGTCTGTTTGGATTGTTGCCTTCACTTCTCGCAGTGATTATGGGACAATAGCTGGTTCGCGTTCTGGAAAGGGTAGAAGGGTGGTGAATTGCTCGCGGTGCTCGCACTGAGTGGAAAGAGTTTTTTCTATTCTCTGGGGGTGACACGGGTTCGACGTGATTTTTGAGGGATGATGCTGCGTGTCGCGGGGCCGATGGCCGCGTTAAAAAACGGCACAATGTAATCGCAAACGAAAACGATTACGCTCCAGTTGCACTCGCTGCGTAAGTGAGGGCCGCCTGCTCATTGCGTGCTTGCCGCGGTGAGGTCAGGCTAATCAGTAAGCTAGGATAGTGTTGGTGTCTAAGCGACACTGTCCGAAATAATTCTTGGGCTAAGTCGGTAAATCCTCGCTTGAAGGGTCCTGCCGATCGAAAACCTTAAATCCGAGCTACACACGTAGACGCTCATCTTTTCAGTTTCGCGGACGGGGGTTCGACTCCCCCCACCTCCATTCTACCCTTTTAGGGCCCACTGCGCTGAGGACACTTAGCACCACTGATATGCTGGGCCCTAAAAGGGTAGAATGAATTCCCTCCATACGCTTCGAAGTACTCCGTCGCCGAGTTTGAGCCCACACACCAG
>JADYYL010000084.1 GCA_020853655.1 Deltaproteobacteria bacterium | reverse complement strand
TCCCGAGCACTGCTGGGTAGAGCAACCATCGGATGATTCGGGGGTCTGCATCGCCGAGCGGAATCGTTGAAAGAAAATCATCGAGCAGGAAGCGGTCAATGCCAATCGCGACGAAGAGAAAGACTGTCGTGTAGATCACCTGCTTAATGTAGTCGCCCGGATACTCGATCCCAGGTCGTTTCAAAACACGCTTCGCGATCGCGCGCAGCGTGATGAACAGGAGCGTAAGGGGCAAGAGCGCCCATATCCAGTAGACGGTATCCATCTGTCTCTTTTCGGCTGTTTTGGCCGAAAAGCTTACGGATTAATCCGCGACATCGAGCACACGGGCACGCAGGGCCTACGATGCGTCCGGAGAATTCATCAGAGAGATTAATAACTTAACGGGATCGACTCTTCGTCCCGGAAGAGAAACTCGCGCTCGCGCTGTTCAACGAGGTCCTGGCCCCCACTGACGGCGTGCTGAAGGTTCCGAGCGAGGCGCTCACCGCTCTGAGGAGCGATGAGATACCAAACGACAAATCCCAAAGAGAAGATCGCGAGGAAGCCCAGGAAGAAGAGCGTAAACATCACGAACGGCCCCGAAGGTCCGTTGCCTTCGCCGAAACGAGATGGAGTATTGAAAACGAGTCGTTCCATGAGCCTCTGAAAGAAGCATCATACTATCATCGTTCTTGAGCTGGGGACGATCTGTTTTCGAGATGGATGGACGAAACGGTGGCGGTGTCGAGAGAGACCCGCACCGCAGATGAGGACATCCCCGACGAGTGCTCTGACAAGTCAGTCGTCATAGGCTGATTTGTCAGTGCACTCGTTTTCATCAGCTCTCCCGCTCGTTCCACAGGATTTGTTTGATGTAACGCGCCTGACGGACGCCGAGGATCTGCTCGACAGCAAGCACCACCGCTTCGCCTGGATCCATCGTCCGGCCGCTCTCACGCTCGAACTCGTAAATCTTCCCAGCGTAGTGCGCGATGTTCACCCCATCACGGACGGAAAGAGCCTCGTCACTCTGATGGGCGAGGTCGAGGAAGTCGGCGACATAATCGAGGATCGCGGGCGCCGTCTTCGGCAAGTTCGCTTCGAGAATGCGGCGCTCTTCTGATCGGTCAGGCGCGTTGAGCGTGATCTGCGGCTGGAGTCGAGACTTGATGTAATCGGGAAGATCAAAGCAGCTGGCATCGTCGTTCATCGTCGCGACGAATCGAAATTCTCGGTGAGCCTTGATCGTCACACCAACGGCGACACAGTCGACATACCGCCGGGAGTCGAGCAGCGGGGCGAGCGATGCCCACGCTTTCTCCTGCATGCGGTTTCCTTCGTCGAACACGCAGATCCCACCAACAATCATCGCGGTGACGAGAGGGCTTGCGACATACTCGACGCGCGAAGAGTCCTTCCCGGTTTCGACGACAACGGGAGTGACGAGCACGTCATTCGGATGGGTGTCGGATGTCGCTTGGAAAAAATAGACCGGAAGACCGAGCGCCTTTCCTGCGGCGTAAGCGAGCACGGTTTTCCCCATACCCGGCTTGCCGATAATTCGAGGGCTCATCGGCAAATCGCCGTCGAACGCCGAGTGCCACGACGCCTTCAACTGATTGACGACGTCCTTGTGACCGATCCATTGAAACGGGAGTTCGTAGGGTTTCGACAAGCGCACCCGCAACGAACCTATGTCGATGTATTGACCACTATCGGTATGCTCAACCGTAATCTTCTCGGCATCGAGCTTGCGCTTCTCGGCATTCATCAACATAGGAAAGACCGCGAAAAAGATCTGCGTTCCGGAGCTTGCGATGCCCCGCTAAAAACCTTGCCTGATGTTATGGACGAATCAGTAGAAAAAGTCTCGCTACGGACTGGCGCTAACTCGCTGGATTTACGGGTTTTCTCGGATTCTCAAAGCTGAAGCATCCCTTGCGCGGCGCGCGAAGGCACGACCTACCTCTGCGCTTCGGCCTTCCGCTTCAAGAGCCGGCGCACCCGAGTGAGCATGACGGTCGGTGAGGAACCCTTGCTGACAAAATCGTCGGCACCGGCGTCCAGCAAGGCGATCTCGTTCTGTTCATCATCCGAGCCCGTCAGCATGAGAACCGGGATCGATGAGATCCGAGCGCTGCGCTTGAGCTCGGTGAGAAACGCGAGGCCGTTGACCTCAGGCATCACCAGATCACACAACACGATATCTGGAAGCGAGCGCATGACGACCTCCATCGCCTCGCGCCCATTCTCGGCCTGCATGACGGAGTAGCCATCCTGCTCGAGAAGTTGCACCAGCAATCCACGCACCGAGGCATCATCATCAATCACGAGCACTCGGCGCTTTGTGTCCGACACTGACACCCCAGGCGCAAACTCCCGGGAGAGCGACCCGATGGACTGGCCAACCTTCTTGCGACCGTCCGTTCGGCCCGAGGACTCCTCGATGATCGCAACTGGCGCCGCCTCCGGCGCGCGCTGAGGTGCCTGAGAAGGTCGCCGGGAGAGCCCAAGAGAGTCACGACCAATGACTCTCTCAACCTCTTCGATCGTGGTCACACCTTGCTCAACGAGACGAAGAGCAGACTCCGCGAGATCGACCATGCCCCCTTCGCGCGCGAGCCGCGTAATCTCGCGCTGCCCCGCTTCGAGCCGCACCGCTTCTCGAAGCTCAGGAGTAAACGTCAGGAACGAGTAGACTCCAACACGCCCACGGTATCCGCTCTTCTCGCAGGCATCGCATCCGACACCGAAGGAGAGATGGGTGGGATCGACATGATAGCGCTGATGGGCCAGAGAAGACGCCTCCGGCGACGCCGCCGTCCGACACTTCTCGCAAACCTTTCGAACAAGTCTCTGCGCGAGCACACCGCGCAGAGAGGACGCGACGAGAAACGGCTCAAGCCCGAGGTCCATGAGCCGGACGACAGCGGATGGAGCGTCTTGAGTATGGAGTGTGGAGAGCACCAAATGCCCAGTCTGAGCCGCCTGAAAAGCGATCTCTGCCGTCTCAAGATCTCGGATCTCCCCAACAAGCACGATGTCTGGATCCTGGCGTAAAATCGATCGGAGCCCGGAGGCGAACGTCATTCCGATCTTCGTGTCGACCTGGATCTGCTTCACCCCATCGATCTTGAACTCAATCGGATCCTCGATCGTAATTGCGGTCGATGTTCCATCGTTCAGGGTCGCAAGCGCCGCATACAGGGTCGAAGTCTTCCCGGAGCCCGTCGGACCGACAACAAGGATGAGTTGATCCGAGTTGTGAAGCGCTCCCTCGAAATCGGCGCGGATATCCGCAGGCATCCCCAAACTCTCGACCGTCAGGGCCTCGACATCCGCGCGGAGGAGCCGGAGCACCATCGCCTCACCATACGGCGTGGGGACGACCGACGCTCGAACATCTCTGCTCAAGCGTTGATTGAACTGCATTCGGAATCGGCCATCCTGCGGTTTGCGGCGCTCGGATATGTCCATCCCCGCGAGCAACTTCAGACGCGTAATGACGTAAGTCTGAGCGCGCTTCGGCACGGAGATATGGTGACGCATCACTCCGTCAACTCGGAACTTCACCTCAAGCGCCGTTGCGCTCGGCCCTAGGTGAACGTCGCTTGCGCCCGCGTCGGCAGCGTCTGCCATGATCTTGTTCACGAGCTTCACGATCGGCGGAGCGTCGTAATTCGCGGAGCCAACTCGCTCATCCATTGTCTCGTCGATCTTCAGTTCGACGGAATCGAGCAGCTGTTCGCTTCCAACCTCAGCCATCAACATCTCGGCACTTGCACTGCCGGGCGACAGATGATGTTCGATAGCCCTGACAATAACGGACTCGGAGGCGAGAAGGACCCGCACTCGCTTGTGTGTTAGGTGCTCAATTGCCGCAATCGTGTCCAGGTCGAGAGGATCCGCCAATGCGACCCGTATTTCTGCGTCCGTCGCCTCGAGCGGGAAGGCGCGATGCTCCATCGCGAACTGATCGGGTAACGCGTGACGCTGGCCGAGTTTCTCCCAGCGCGCGAGCTGATCGGGAGTGAGGTCGACAAGTTCGAGCGACAGATCCTTGGAGATGCGCTGCAAGATATCGCGCTCGACGAGTCCATGTGCGGAACAGACCGCTGCGATCACTTGCGTGTTGGACTGCGCTGCCAGCGCCGTCTCAATCTGCTCCGCGGAAACGGCCCCCATTCGAGTCAGGAGACGCCGTAAACCTGGAGATCCTCGGCGAGCTGGCGGGGTCGCGAATGTACGAACGGTATCAGTCATGGCGATGTACACTCTGTGTATTCCATCCTACTGCGGCACAACTCACAGCGAGACACTCTGTTCATCCTCCTCGGCGACGGCATCGACGGGAAGCGTGATCGAGAACGTTGTTGGGAGCTCGCCTTCATCGACGGAGATTTCGCCGCCGTGCGCTTCGACGATACGCCGAGCCACATACAGTCCGAGCCCGTTTCCTGGAATGGACGAGTCCGAGGCATTCGATCCTCGCACCCGAGGCTCAAAAACGGCGAGTCGCTCATTCGCGGGGATGGACTTGCCCGAGTTGGCAACTTTGAGTTCGACGGTGCCCGGATCTCGGTTGAGAACCGCGATCTGCACCTGGCCGCCCTCGGGGCAGTACTTCAACGCGTTATCGAGAAGGTTCTCGAGGACCTGAGGGAACAGCGCCGGATCGAGAGCAAGCATTGGCACCTTTCCGCTCGTCTCGCTCTTCACCGAGATACCCCGGGACTGAAACAACGGACGCAGATCTTCGACGACATCGTCGAGCAGCTCCTCTACACGAACAGCAATCGGTGAGACGCGAAACGAGCCAGAGGCATCACGCCCGGCGACAAGCACTTCGTTGGTTTCATGGAGCAAGCGTGTCGAGAGCCGTTCCGACCGATCGAGAATCCTATTCCGTTTGGCGAGCTGTTCCGGTTCGGACGTCCCGATCTCCCGCAGTGCATTGCGAAACTCGGACTCGACCATCAAAAAATGCTTAACATTGTGCGCATACTCCGCGAGAAGCTCAGTGCTCTCGTAGCTTGCGCGGAGGCTCGCTGCAACGCAAGCGGAGAGAAAACCGCGTTCAACACGCAGTTCGGTAAAGAGCTGCGAAGCCGCGAGCGTTGGCACATCCGCCGCGAAGAAGAGATAGCCGGAGAATCCCCGCTCAGACTCGAGAGAGATCGTCGCCTGCGTCGACAGGGGAAGAAGAATATTCACCTCACCCGGAACGAATTCGCCGAGCGCTTCGAACGGCCACGTTTTTCTCGATCGAATAGTCTCGACATGCGACTCGCGGACCGATTGCAGCACTCCGCGATGCACCTCGCTCTGGAGCCATGCCTCACGCTCGACTCCGCTCCCGAACCAAAAGTCAGACCCCGCCCCCGATACTTGCGCCTCGGTCTCGAGGGTGAGGAATCCGACAGCAACGCGCGCGGAGAGCTTCTGCGCGAGAGTTCGCGCGAGCATCTCGAGCGACTGCAGTGGAGAATGCGAACATCGTGACGCTTCGCTCAACGAAGAGAGGAGTGGCGAGAGGTGCGACGGAAATCGAATCATGAACGAAACCTTTTTCGCGCAGCGAGCGGTGGTCGCGAGCTTGAAGCACAGCGAAAGACAGATCTCGGATCGTCGAGGCCAGCAACCGGCAACAACGTGATTTCAATGGAGATCTACCCTGCACCGTTCATCGGCACTTTGCGTTGGCGAGAAGAGGACTTGTTCAGCGGAAGAGACTCCGCAGAGGACACCCTGCAGAACGAGAAAAACACACGTCAATGCAGGCGGTTAGAGACGCGTGGCGCAGCGCGCTACTGCCGTGGCGGGTGGATGCGCTGGAGATCTTGCTCGCCAACCCAGGTCACGAGCGAAGAGATCAGCTCGGTCGCACCTGCCCCGAAGCCGGCAACGACATACTCCACACCCTCGTCATCGACCGGTTTCGTCGCGATAAATTCCCGCGAGGCGAGCACGGACCGATCGCGAAGATTGAGGAGCTCGGCTCCTATTCGAATCTTCACCACGTCGGGATCTCCTGAGAGGTCGTAGAAAAAATCCTTCACCTCGATATTCAGCTGCAGATCGCCGACCACTCCACTCGTGGAGCGAGAGACCACGGTGAACATGTTGGAAGCTTGGAACGCGTCATAGATGAGATGACTGATTTGATCGGCGGGTGGCTCAACCCACGAGGCATACTGGTAAGAAGCGAGCTCGCGAGCATCGCGCGAGAATACGATCGAATGCGTATCGGAGAGTCGAACTCCATCGGAATCGCGGATCAGCAACCGAGCCTCGATTGGAGTCGCTGACGGCGTCACAGCCCGAACGGTTTCCAGAGCGAAATAGCGACGCAAAGCAGGTTCGCCAGAGAAGGGCAGCGAACACGAGGTCATACCCAGCAACAGAATCGAGAGGAAGGTTGAGCGAATCATTGACGGCTTTCTCCAGGTCCGAGCTCTTC
Organism: Deltaproteobacteria bacterium; assembly: GCA_020853655.1. Lineage (GTDB taxonomy): Bacteria > Bdellovibrionota_C > UBA2361 > SZUA-149 > JADYYL01 > JADYYL01. Next base: position 1,792 of record JADYYL010000084.1, on the reverse strand, counting down.
GGGGTGTGGACCTCGGATAATCTTCCCGACGTCGCGGAACTCTTCGGCTGAGGTCGAGACGCTCTTGGAAAGCTTCTCGATGTTCTGTGCCATCCATTCGAGTTGCTGCACCATCAACCGCGCCGATCCGTTGACGGAGAAAGCGAGTTCCCCGGCGACTTCATCAACCTTACCGAGGATGGCGTTCAGCTTTGTCAGCCCTTCATCAAGCTCGTTCCCAAGGGTCGTGAGCTGCTCGTTTCCGGTGTTGCTAAACTTAGAAATCGAATCGGAGACCTTGGCAATCTCCTTCCCGATTGCGGAAAGCTCTCGCAGAAACTTCCGAAGATCCTCGCTCCCTTCCGCCATATTCGCGGTCGTTTGATCCACATGGACCAACGTCGAATTGACCAGCTTCAAATTGTCATCCGAAAGCAAGAGTTCCGCGCGTTCAGCGAGGTCGCCGATCTGGCGCATAACGGCAGGAATATTCGAGGCGACCTGGTCAATCGCCGAGCGGCCTTCCTGAATCGTCGGATACGGATCCCCATCCTCATCCGCAACCAAAGCCGGGCTTTGCTGGGTTCCACCCACCAGATCGATCGATGCCAATCCCGTCAGGAGGTTTCTGTTGATGACCGCCCGCGTATCCGTTTTGACCGGCGAGGTGTTCGAGACGGCGATGACAACACGGACCTCCTCGATATTTCGATCCTCGATCTTGAGGCTCGAAACCGATCCCACCTTGATGCCCTTCATTGTGACGTAGCTATCAATTTGCAGGCCGTCGAGGGTTTGATTCTTGAAGTAGATGGAATACAGCGTCTGATTCGCGGAATCGCCGCGATTCGCCTTCCACAGGAAGAACGACGCGATCGCGACGACGAGCACGAGAATCGACGTTCCGATCAATGTATATTTCGCGTCCGGTTCCAAAGATTCCTTTCTGACCGACTCTCGTGTTTCTCTCTACAGAGATCCGCGCGAACAGAACCGCGCCCGACCTCGCCCCTACTCTCAGCTAGGGATCCGTGCCGAAAAATACTCCTTCACCCAAGGGTGATCGAACTTCGAGACCTCCGCGGGCGGCGCATCGACCAGCACCTTCCCACCATCCAGGACTATTACTCGATCCGATACCGAAAGAATAGAATCGAGATCGTGTGTCACCATCACCACGGTAATGCCGAGTCCCCGGCTCAACGTTTGAATCAGGGTGTCAAAAGCCCGCGCGTTGATGGGATCGAGCCCGGAAGTCGGCTCATCCAAGAACAGCAGCTCCGGCTCAAGTGCGAGCGCTCGAGCAAGCGCGGCGCGCTTGCGCATCCCTCCAGAGAGTTCGCTCGGCATCTTTAACGACGTCTCGGGGGTCAATCCGGCCAGCGCGAGTCTCAGCCGCACAAGGTCATCGACGAGCTCCGTCGGAAGATCGGTTTGTTCAATGATTGGGGTCGCCACGTTCTCCCCGACGGTGAGCGCGGAGAAGAGCGCCCCTTGCTGAAAAAGCATCCCAAAGCGATTGCGAACATGCTCGAGCTCCTCCTGAGAGGCGGAGAGCACGTCGGTGCCGAGCAGATGAATCTCTCCAGATTCGGGCTTGAGTAGTCCGACGATCGCTTTCAACAACGTCGTTTTTCCGCTTCCGCTACCACCGATCAGGGACACAACGTTCCCGCGCCGAACCGTGAAACTCACATCCTTGTGAATCACATTCGCGCCAAAGCGCGTCCGCACATTTCGAACATCAATGGCGATGTCGTCGGGAGCCACACTCATAAACCCAGCTCGACGAAAAGGATAGCAAACGCGGCAT
>JADYYL010000083.1 GCA_020853655.1 Deltaproteobacteria bacterium | reverse complement strand
ATCGTGTCCTCTGAGACATAGGCATGGACGGGCAGCGTCACAACTCGATTCGCGATCGACGACGCTCCCTCAAGAGAACCTCGAACGGTCACCGCTCCCGGACACAGATCCGCTAATGTCCCCGGATACGAACCGCTCATTCCAAGACGTGACGCGAATAGCCCGGCGCGAATAGCAGAGACAGTCTGATCGTCAAGCGCGCGAGAGAGTATCAACGGATAACGAATCGGCACGACATCGCCGCCAAATCCGAACTCGCGATTCGCAAAGGGCTGCTCGAGCACTCCGCGCCCAACCGTGCGCATAATCTCATGCCACAGCCGCGCATTCCGCACAAAAGTGGAGGCGGCAGCGGCTTCCTCCTGAAAGCGAGCGAGAGCAACGAGCGCTTGAAACTGCGAGAGCTGCCCGCGCTGAAGCTCCGGATGGAACACGGTGTCGCCAATGTTGAGAAACGGCATGCTCGAGGGGAATGCGTAACGGGAAGGATGCTCGAACAATCGCGCGAGAGCGTATCGAACTCGGTCCTTGAACTCGCTTCGCGCCGGGCCGGCCTTCTGATCCAGGCGCGACTGCTCCGCCGATATATTTCGCGGGAACCCGATCGCCCCACCACCAACCCCGCAGATGCCCTTTCCCCGGCCGAAACTCAGCACAGAGAAGTGCAAGGAACGGTCCAGGAGCTGTATGTTCTCGCCTCTTCTGCCGCCGAACAATTGGGCGCCATCGTCGACGATGCGAAGATTCTGCGAGTGCAACAGCGATTCGGGAAGCGCCCCGCTGTTCGGAATGCCGTAGAGATTCGTGAGCACAAGAACCGCATCAGATAAATCGCGTTCCTGCTGGAGCGGACGGAGATCCGGCTCGAGTGTCTTCTCGTGAGTATCGAGCAGATGCACGGCAAGGCCGGCATTCACGGCCGCTGTCACGAGTTCGGGACAGTTGTAAGCAGAAAGAAAGATTCGATTCCGGCCCTCCAAACGCTTGAGTTCGGAGAAGACAAGGAACAGCGCTTCTGTGGCGCTGCTCGTCAGCACGACTTCGCGCCCATCAAAGCAATCCGCAATCGAACGGAGGAGCGCGCTCTGTGGGGTTCCGTCGGGACTCGGATCGATTTGCTTTGCCGCGCGGAGGGCTTTAGATAGAGACTCTCTTGCAGGAAAGTTTCCCGCGGGCGCGATTCGCGGTTTCATAAAATCTCAACGAGCTTCCCATTGCGGCGACCACCCCGCCGAGTCCGGCCGTATGTTAAATGCGATTACTGTCGACGTCGAGGAGTACTTCCACGCCGCCAATATTGAGTGTGTCGTTCCTCCTCGCATTTGGCACGCACAGCCGAGCCGGGTGGAGGCGTCGACCGATCGTCTCCTCGAGGTATTCGCCACACAATCCTGCCGAGGGACGTTTTTCGTCCTCGGCTGTGTCGCGCGACGACATCCTGCCCTCGTCAGAAGAATCGCCGACGCAGGGCACGAGATCGCATCACACGGTTATGGACATCGTCTCGTAACGGCACAGACAAGGAAAGCCTTTGCCCGCGATATTCGAAAGTCTAAGTTTCTACTCGAACAGGTCGTCGGACGAGAGGTGGTCGGGTATCGCGCACCCAATTTCTCGATTCGAGATTCGGTGCTTTGGGCCTACGAGGAGCTTGTCGCGGCCGGATATCGCTACGATTCCAGCCTCCATCCAGTGGCCCATCCACGCTATGGGAACACTCACCGCGCGACGGAGGCGGCTCTGCAGCAGACGCCCGCAGGGCCGCTGATCCTGATCCCGCTCACGGTGCTTCGACTCCAGCTTGGGAACAGAGAGTTCCGGCTCCCCGTCGCCGGCGGCGCGTATTGGAGACTTTTCCCCCGCCTTTGGACGCTCTTCGCGCTTAGCCGATGTGCCACGAAAGGCGCGCCCTATCTGAACACCTATCTCCATCCATGGGAGATCGACGTCGGCCAGCCTCGGTTCTCGGAGCTCCCAATTGCCACGCAGATACGGCATTATGGGGGGACAGCCTCGCTGGAGGGCACGGTCGCCGCGGTGATGCAACGCTTCCCTTCCGTTCCGCTCTCAGAGATTATCCTTTCGCTCGAGCGCCTCGGCGCTCTCCACCCGCAACACACGTCGGCTGCTGTTCCCACATGAACCTCGAGATTCGCATCGCCACTCCTACCGACGCCGACGCGTGGAATACATTCGTGCGCGAACGGCCGATGACGCACCACGCATTTGCATGGGAATGGCGCGATATCTTACACGCGTCCTTCGGACACGAGCCCCGCTATCTCGTCGCCGTAGAGAACGCCATCGTCGTCGGAGTCGTTCCGCTGTTTCTCGTGAAGAGCATCCTGTTCGGGCGCGCGCTCGTCTCCGTTCCCTATCTCAACGCCGGGGGAATTCTCACGGATCGACACGACGTCGCCTCAGCCCTCGCCCAAAGGCTCGAAGAAGAAGCGTCGCGAGAGCGGGTGAAGTATGTCGAGCTTCGGCATCAAGAGAGCGCCGCCGCGCACCTCCCATCGTGGGCGGAGCGTTCGCACAAAGTATCGATGATTCTCTCGCTCGCTCCTTCGAGCGACGAGATGATGAAGCGCTTCTCGTCGAAATTACGGAGCCAAATTCGACGCCCGGAGAAAGAAGGTGCGACATCCCGAATCGAAATCGATTCGAGCTCGGGCGTCGACGACTTCTACCGCGTCTTCGCGGAGAACATGCGCGATCTCGGAACGCCGGTGTATCCAAAAGAGCTGTTCCGGCGCACGATACAGGCGTTTGGGTCACGCTGCCGAACTTCGATCGTCTCGATCGCGGGCGAGCCGGCGGCCGCAGGGATCACCATCACGCAAGGTCACGGCGCAGAGATTCCGTGGGCATCGTCACTCCGCCGCTTCAATAACGTATCGCCGAACATGCTGCTCTACTGGAGCGCCATTCGCGCGGGCTGTGAGGCAGGAGAACAGTACTTCGACTTTGGAAGCTCCTCTCCCGATTCGGGCACCTACCGCTTCAAAGCACAGTGGGGCGCGGAGCCGAAAGCGCTTCATTGGTATTACCACGCGGCGCCCGAAAACATTCCGGACGTCAATCCAAAGAGCGCCAAGTTCGCGTTCGCTGTGAAGGTCTGGCAGCGGCTCCCGCTCCCAATAGCCAACTTAGCGGGTCCGGTGCTGACGAAAAGTCTTCCTTGAGCTTCCTCGCTCACCTGGCGCCACTTGAAAACGCTGCGACGGGTCGGGTTTTGCACGATATAGTTCAAGTTCGCTAAACATACCCCAGCAATTTCACCGCCTTGCGGGTTGTTCACACACCCACTTCCGTGAGAGGCTGCGCCGATATGATGCCAGTCTCCACGAGCGCTCCCCGGATGTCTTTGGCTACGGATTCCATGAAAGGCCTTCTCCGAAGCGTTACCCGATCGTTTCGTGGGCGCGCCACAGGCGCGGTCCTTCATTCGATCGAACCCGTGATCATCCGAGATCTCGAGGGAAACATCGTTTCGTGGAACCGTGCAGCAGAGCGAAGCTATGGATGGTCAGAGAAGGAGGCCCTTGGCAACGTCTCGCATAGCCTTCTCGGGACGATCTTCCCCCAGGCTCTTGAGGACATTAACTCGCAGCTGGTTAAGTCGGGGGTTTGGAACGGCGAACTCATTCACTCTCTGAGCGATGGAACACGCGTTCGAGTGAAAAGTCGGTGGGAGCTCGTCGGTGGGGAACAGACCGACGCTGCCGTCGTCGAAACGAACGATTTCTTCGTTCTACTCGAGCCCGAGTCGGCACACTTTACCGAGTCGGTGTTCCGCCAGAAGCTTCGTGCGTTGCGACGCGACAAGCGCACCTGGATTGCACTGACGTTGTTGTTACTTTTGTTCGCGCAGGCGTTCTGGGAGTTCAGCTTACCCGCCGCACCAGAAGTAGCTTATTGATGGATAGCCGAGACGCCTCAAGTCATGAGTGACGCGCTTCACAGAGTAGTCGGGTCCGCACAACCGGGGCAGCCTCCGCGCCCTCGCCCCGCTGCTCCGTCCCTCGCTTCCAACCGCTATCAACTTTCCTTGCCGCGTACCGCCGTCGTGTGGCTCCACATGGCGATTCTTCTCCCGCTGTCGATATTTCTTTGCTTCTACAATCTCGATGAAGGGGCGATCTGGGGAAGTTATACTGCGGTGGACGAGGCGCGACACATCCGCGTCGCGCAAGAGATGTGGATGTCGGGGAACTGGTGGCGCCCCACGTTGGACAGCGTTCCATACTTCCTGAAGCCGCCGTTTAAGATGTGGCTGACGATGTTTTCAGCCCACCTGCTCGGAGAGTCAAATTTCTCCTATCGCGTCATTGATGGGGCGCTGGGCGTCGGCCTGATCGCTCTCGCATACGCTCTCGGAACCTACTTCTTCCGAACTTACACCGCGGGGTTTCTCTCCGGCTT
>JADYYL010000082.1 GCA_020853655.1 Deltaproteobacteria bacterium | reverse complement strand
GTTATTCCAATCCGCCGTCCGATGCGAGTGGTGCTAACCCTACGGATCCTCGTGGACAACAGATCCTGAACATGAGCGCGGACGAGCAGACGCGGGGCTCAATATCGGGTATATATGGGGCCGGGTAGAAGGGGTTCGCTTTTTCGTTTTGCTGGGGCACTCGCCCTGGGGGAGGTTGTGGAATGAGGTTTATCGTTGAGCCAGGGAAATGGGATGCGACATACTCGCATCTCGGACGGCAGACTGGGCTGCCCGACGAACGCCTGGTGCTGGAAGTGACGGTGTCGCTCGAAGGGAAACGACTCGTCGTCACCTCTCGGTCGGGAAAGGCAATCGATCTCGATCAGCACCTCCGCGATTCGGGCTGCAGCGCGAGTCGGCAAGTCTTCCTGAGCGTGCGGGCCCAGTGGGCGTGTGTAATGCTCGACGCCAAGCTCCGAGATCCGGAGTTCGCTGCGAAGGTGTTCGGCATCTTCCTCGACAGCGCGTGGGTCCTCCAGCGCAACAATCCGAAATTCGCGAAGTGTTACGACCAATCACAAACACTCCCGCGTCTGCTCGCCAAGAGCTTCCTCAACATCGAGGGATCGCAGAACATCGACTACGCCGGAACGGTAGCGGGGGTCGTCTGGCATCCCGCTCACAACGACGAGTTCCGGAGTCACGCGATTCGCTGCGCGCAGCTCCACCCGTCGCTGATCTACTGCATACCTCACGGCCTGTCGTTTGCCCTGGACCCTGAGGCGTGCTTCCAAGCCGATACGGCGGCGATGGAATGGTTGAAGATCGATCCGTCGACGGTGATCGTGATGGCAAGCGAGGGCCACGAGCACCGCTGGACGGACCGGTTCCCGGCGTAGGCAACTCGCACCGCCGCATCATTCAGGTTGCTTCATGGACGTCGAGACCTCCCGGTCTCGACGTCCCCGCGTTCCCCTTCCCCTATTTTCTACGTTGCCTCCGCTCTCCACTTTTTATCCGGCTCCGGACGCTTCTACGCTCTGGAGCAGTCTACAGTTGTCGCCGCGGTTCCTGTACCTCCCGTCACAGAAGATCCGCGGTACCTCCAGAGAGTATGGGGCAGTTGAGAAAAGTGCCTCTCGGTTCAGGGAAGCTCAGACGCGGCCTCATAGATCGCGGTAGCGATCGCACTTGCCTCTCCGAACGACTCCGACCCGGCGGCAATTCTCAAGAACGGCCGTCCGAATCGCGTCGTTGCCGCCGTTACATAGACTCTGGTGGTGCTGAAGCCAAAGCTCGATCCACCATGGAGTACCACGTCGCGAGAGGCGGCGGCGCAAATGATATCCCGCGCGAATGCGTAAAGAGCGTCCGGCGTGTGGAGCGCTCTGGGAAGCTCGATGCTAACAATGGCCCCTTGGAAAGGGAGGCTTCTGAGAATCAGATGGTCCGGATGCCCGTCGAGTGTCGGGCTCACGGCATGGCCGAGCCGGCTCCCCCAAGCGATGTCGGCGAGAGGCGCCAACGCATCCCCAATGATCCGCGCGTTGCGTTGCATCCTGCATAGACGTGAATACAGAGCGATCCGATTCGGTCGCGGGAGCGTTGCCGCGGCAGTGTCACTAATGTTCACACCGAGATGCGCTCTCAAGTACCAGAGATCGTCGTTCGCCGGGCAATGCCCGATTCCGAGAAGTATGCCCGCGCTCGTGGCATCGAGACCGAACTGATGAAACTTGATCAGACTCTCCGCAAAGAACACCTTCCCCGGAGGCATCGGAGGACTCTTCGAAAGCCACTCCGCGGCAGCAAAGGGAAGAGCAGTTGTATCGCAGAGACAATAAGGGGCGTGATCGCCTTGCTCCGAGAGATACTCGAGGACGGGAAGAACCGCGGGGCAGCGCAATCGAGTCGCATTCGTATGCGCGTCAAGGAAGAGTGCTGCGTAAGGACCACTCCGGAGCGGAGAGACAATGTCGGAGCTATCATCCGGGAGCCAGTCGATCTTGCTCCCGAACCACTGCGAGAGAAGCTCGCGCGTCTCGTGATACATGTCGCCTCGAGCGAGCACTCGAGCGCCAGCAGGAAGCCGAGAACGGATGTGATCGATGGCGAGGAGGATCGCCGACATGCCGCTGGAGGTGAGCCAGGCGTAGGACTCTCCGGGTGGCAGGGGGAGGAGCTCGGAGAGAAACAGCCGCTCGTACTCCTCGGCGTCGATGTGCCTATCGCGTGAGTAATCAAACCCACGCTCTGACAGGTGGGGATGGTGACGCCCCGCGGGTATCTCTCCACTGGCGAGGAAGACGGGCGACTGCCAGTTCTCCAGCGTCTGCAAAGCACCGGCGAGCCGATGAAGCTGCCGACACTGATATTGGAACTGGACTCGCAACCTCGCAATGTCGCGAAGTGTCACAGCGCCGCGTCCATTCGTAAGAGTCTCTCGAAGAATCTCGATATAGCTCCCACACTGGCTCTCAAGTGGAAGAATGGACGCAGAGAGGTGTGTTCCCATCCGCCGGGAGCGAAGTGTCGAACCGAGCGCCGACAAGAGACACTCGGTCTCGACAAGTTCGTTGCAGAGGTCGGCTCTCGATTGCTCATCAATCGTATGCCAGCTGTTCGCCGCGTAAGCCTTACTATTCAACACGTCTGACCTCTCCTTCGGAATAGCTAGAGTGACTTGCAGATCTGTTGGAGAAGAGCGACGCATCGATCGATCTCTTCCTCCGTATTGTAGATTTGAACGCTCAGGCGAATCGAATCCTCCGCAAGGCGCCGCTCATGCATGCAGTGCTGACCGGTTCGAACGCATATGTTCTCCGTGCCGAGGATGAATCCTATATCCGCTGAACTTTGGCCGCGGACACTGAAGGAAAGAATCCCGTGTCCGCACGGGCACGCCCAATGCGCTGGCCCCGGCAGAAACTCCACGGCGCTGATGCGCT
>JADYYL010000081.1 GCA_020853655.1 Deltaproteobacteria bacterium | reverse complement strand
TGCACCGAGGGCCCCGGAGAGGAGCTGTTCCGTGAAGATGGAATTCCAACGAGCGGCGACAACGGCGAATTTCTTCCCACTGCCATCAAGCTTGCCTTCGATGCATCGCGCGTTCATAGCGAATTCGTCTCCCCTAGCGGCCGGTGTAAAAGATACGCCCGTTCAACCGCGCGTCTCAGACCCTTGAAAGTTCCTCAAGGATTATGCGCGGCTCCTCTCAATGGGTGACCTACGAAGGTCGAATACCCGATTGAGATCGGAACGGGGTGAGGGAGAAAGATAGACGAACCACCTCGCGAACGAAAGAGCTGGACTCCCCGACGTGCGCAATGACTGAGAAATATAGAGAGCTTAGGGACTTATCCACTTCGGGCGATCAGAGTACGACCGCGACCTGGCCCAATCTGAACTTCGGATCTCCTTCAAAGGAGTTGAAACAACCCTGCCAGACAAAACGATGTGCGAGAAATCTCACGCAAGGAGGACGCGCAATCGCGTCTCGCCCTGATGGAGAGACATCCGCGGAGGGATGATGATCGAGGTTACCCTTCGATCGATGGTACCTCTTTGCAGATAGACTTCGTGCTGCTCGGTCGACTACGATTTTTACAACACAAGAACCTTTCCGAGTCTGTTTTTTCTGGAAGGACTACGTCAATAACGACCTCCATGAGCGGGTCTCCTCGTGACAAGTTCTTTTGATTTCAGCTTCAAATCGCCTTCGCAGGTTGTGTTCGCAGACGAATCCGTTGACAGTGTGGACGAGCGAGGCACTGCGCCCTATCTGCAAGAGGACATGGACGAAAGCGACTTCAAAGACATTCTTCGAAACCGCCGCATCGTCATTGCGGAAGACGAGGGGATTACCCTCCTTCTTCTGAAGACATTCCTTTCGCACGCGGGGTTGTCTGTTGTCGGCACCGCAGTCAATGGCGAGCGCGCGTACGAGACGATCACCCGCGAACGCCCCGAGATCGTCCTCTTGGACATAAAGCTTCCCGGCCCGATGAACGGTTTAGATACCGCGCGAAAGGTCTTCGAGGTATACCGACCCTGTGTATTAATTCTGAGCGCCTACTCCGACTATCGAGACGAAGCACGAGAGCTTGGAATCAATGGCTACATCGTGAAGCCGGTTGAGAAGAACAAGCTTCTGGCTGAGATTACGGAAGCCTATCAGCAATATCGATCCTCGCTGACATCGCATTAAGCGCGCAAAACCAAGTTGTTTCGAAGAGCGCACACTCGCGATCGGCGCACACGTAGATCGCATGGCAAACAACAAACGTAGCGTGGACGTCCCCTATCGTCAGATCTTCGAGTCCGTTCCCGGGCTCTATCTGATCCTCGATCCCGCGTTGGAAATTGTGGCCGCGAGCGACGCCTACCTGCGCGCAACGAAGACCATCCGCGACGAGATTATCGGGAAGCATCTCTTCGATATTTTTCCTGATAATCCGTCGGACCCAGAAAACATCGGCACTCGGAATCTACGTTCGTCGCTTGCACGAGTGCTCCGCGAGCGTTTGCCGGATGTCATGCCTCTTCTCAAGTATGACATTCCCCGACCAGCGGCTGAAGGCGGCGGCTTCGAAGAGCGATTCTGGACTCCCTCGAATACACCGATCCTTGGGACGACAGGCGAGGTGGCATTCATCGTTCATCGAGTCGAAGACGTCACCGAGTTCGTCTATACACGTCGGCGAGCAACGGAGAGCGAGCGACTGACGCGGGAGCTCGGCGAAAAATCGGCGGGAATGGAGTCAGAAGTCTTTCGCCAGTCGGCTGAGCTCTCGAGAGCGAATTCTGATTTGCGGATTGCAAACGAGAAGCTGGCGATCGCGTACCAGGGCGCGATTGAACTTGAGCGACTGAAGACACACTTCGTCGCGAACGTCAGTCACGAGTTCCGCACGCCACTCACGCTCATGCTGGGGATGACCCGCCGGCTGTCGAATCAAGCCGATGGCTCCGCTCATACTCTCGACGAACTCGGTGTCATCGAGCGAAACGCCCTGACGCTGTTGAAATACGTCAACGATCTTCTCGATGTCTCAAAGCTTGAGACCGGCAACGCACGAGTCCGATATTCCGCGGTCGACATCGCGGCGCTGAGCAGGATCTTCGCATCGCACTTTGATAGCGTCGCGACGGATCGCTCTCTTCATTACACCGTGGACGTGCCTGAATCTCTCGAACACATTCATGTCGATCCCGAGATGCTCGAGCGGGTCCTCGTGAACCTGCTCTCGAATGCATTCAAGTTCACACCATCCGGGGGCAAGGTTCGTTTTTCTATTTTCGAGCAGGAGCATAGCGTTCGAGTCGAGATCGCGGATAGCGGCCCCGGGATCCCGGAGGGGCTCCGCGATTCCGTGTTTGAAAGGTTTCGACGCGGGGATGACCAAACGACCGCCGCGGTCTCGGGGATGGGGCTCGGGCTCTCGATTGTTCGCGAGCTCGTCACACTCTTGAAAGGCACGGTCTCGGTCTCGGAGGCTCCGGAGGGGGGTGCGCTTTTTGTCGTCACCATCCCCAGGCGTGCGCCTGACGACGTCGAAGTACATCCCCCGCTCCCGTCGAGCATCGTCGATCGCCAGAATCGAGACCGAGAGGCGCAACTGTATGTGCCGCACCATGCGAGTTCGGAGCAGTCGAATCGTGAATGGGGCGATCCGAACGCGCCCTTAGTGCTCGTCGTCGAAGACAATCCTGACATGCGAGAATATGTCGCCTCGTTGTTGCGAAAGACCCTTCGGGTCATCACTGCAAACGACGGCAAGCAGGGGCTCGATAAAGCACTCGCGGTGAGACCGAACGTTATCGTGAGCGACATCATGATGCCCGGGATGACGGGGGACGAACTCGTCGAGCAGTTGCGCTCACGCGCGGAGACCGCAGACATTCCGATCGTGATGCTCTCCGCTCGCGCAGATCCCGAGCTGCGAGTCGAACTCCTTCGCAAGGGGGTCACAGACTTTATTTCGAAGCCGTTCTCTGCGGACGAGTTCGTGGCTCGCGTGTCTCGCATCGCGACCGAATACGCTTCGCATCGGCCAAGCGAAGAGCACTTGCGTCTCGCTATCGAAGGAGCACATCTCGGAACGTGGCACTGGGATATTCAGCGGGATGAGGTCCAGTGCTCTGCACGTTGCTCCTCGGTCATGGGCATCCCGGTCGATACTCAATTCTCACTCGCGGAGTTCTTCCGGAATGTTTTTCCCTCTGATCTGCCGGAGCTCCTCCGCACCCTCCAGAACGCCCACCTGGAGACCGAAGTATTTTCAGCGGACTTTCGTGTCGTGGATCCAGAAGGGATAACTCACTGGGTCTCGGCTCGTGGACGTTGCTTCCTCTCGAACACTCGAGCACCCCTCTTCATCGAGGGGGTGATAGCGAACATCGAGGAGCGCAAGCGCCAAGAGTCAGAGATTGCGACTCTGAATATGCGCCTTGTCCGCGCGATGGCCGAAACCCATCATCGCATCAAGAATAATCTGCAGGTCATTTCGGCGATGGCTGACCTACACGCCCTCAATGCGGGGAATGCGACGAAGGAGGAACTCCTCGGGCGAATCAGTTCTCACGTCCAAACTCTGGCAAGCCTTCATGACCTCCTCTCGAAGAACTCTCGACTGGATGGCACCATGACCGTCGTTCCCGCACACGAACTCATGGAGCGCCTTCTGAAACTGATGAAACGCGTTGGAGGGGGACGGGAGTTCGTCGCGATGCTCGACGAGTTCGAGCTTCCGATGCGCGAGGCGACTGGGTTGACCGTTGTCACCAATGAATTGATCAGCAGCTCGCTCCGAGACGGAGCAGGGTCCGTGCACGTCAGCCTTTCGCTTGAGAACGGGATTGTCAGACTCGACGTGGAAGACAGCGGACCGCCGTTCGACCAACGGGGTGCGTCAGAGAGTTATGACGCCATGGGCGTTGCGCTTATCGATAGCGTCGTGAGCTGGGATCTCCAAGGCACCACGAGCTACGGCTCGATCCCGGGCGAGCGGAGTTCAATCAGCATCACCTTTCCCCTTCCGGCGACGACAAACGAACCGGAACGCAGAATGCGCGGCACCGACGCGGCGAGAGAGTAAATGTCGTGCTCCTCCCCGAATGAATTCAATGAAGGGAGTCGAGATATCACGGATGGTTGGAACCCGTTCTCGAGAGAACGGCGTTCAAACCTCAGTTTTGAGATCCGTTAATCGCCGTTCGGCGCACGTCGAATGGCCCCACGGCGCTGGCCGAAACGTTCAGCGGGTTCCATCCCCATCGGGGAAAACTGCGGGGCCTGCGAGAACCGCCCCGCTTCTTCGTTCAGCTGGGCATCGATGCGGCCAATCGACTGCGACACTGCCGCGGCGGCGCGCTGATCTTGAGGAGACATGGCGGCGTACTGTTGATCGACGAAGGCTCCGACCTCTCGCGAGAACAGAGCAATGGCCTGAGTCGGCCCCACTGTCGTCTGTCGGCCCGTCTGGGCCGAATACACCTGGCTCGCAATGCTGGTCATCGAACTCATCGCGAGCTGCGACGCTTGGGCAAGCTCAGCAGCGTTGCGCGGAGCGAGCGGCGCCGCGTTTGGAATCATCCCCGTTTCGGCTGCGTAGTTGTAGATCTGCAGGACATCGCGCATCGCCTGCTGGTCGGACTGCGGCCCTTGCGTCCCATTCGATCTGGAGAATGCCCCGCCTGTGGGAGATTGAGGTGCGCGCTGCATGCCTTGTTGCCAGGCGGCACTCGACATCGCGTTCTCAAATGCCTGCATTCCATAGCTGATCGATTCCGACATTCCGCCAAAATTTGGATTCTGTGCAGATGCCTGTCGATGTTGAGCGACAGCTCCCGCAAAGCTCGCCAGTGCCCCCCACAACACGGCACTTCGTTCTTTTTCTGAAAACGGCGACTGATCCCGACTAGCTTCCGGCATGAAGCCCGGTGTGCGGAAGGAGCCCGATCGATTCAGCCCGCCGAACCCGGGGTTACTCGACGCTCCGGAATTGAAGTCGATACTCCCGATATCGCCACCGGTTCCCCAACAATTTCGGTTGGAGATAGCCTCACGGTTTCCAGGAAAGAGGACATTGCCGAGGCTTACGTTTGAACCATTTGAGCGGTGGTTCGAAAGTACAGCGCCGGCAAGTTTAAGGATCGTCTCGACCGTTCCACCTGAGTTCTGGCGTCGATCCTCGCTTAGGACGTTCGCCGGTCGCTGTTGTTGGAAGAGCACTTCGTCGGCCATAGGAACCTCGTCAATCTGAAAAGCGGTGACTCTGAAAACCATAGAGTCTCTCGATTGTTATGCACGGGAGGGCCTCTCGCGTGACTCTTTCCCCGACATTGGCTTCTGGGTAGCGAAAAGCACCGGCGGTTGCATTCTTTAGGAAAATCAGGGAAATATGTGCCGCCGGCCGCGCAACGGCCTGAAATCAGAAACCCTTTTCTAGTGACGGTATGCGATCCCTCACCCTGATCGGCTCCTCGTCGGGCCGAAACGCCGGAGATGCCGCTATTCTTTCCGGACTCATGGACGCCACGGACCGGGCAGCGAACTCTCGACTCCGCTACGAAATTCCGACCTACCGTCCGCCATACGTGGCCAACGAATATACGAACGATACCGTTCCGATTTCGATGTTCCCGTGGCACGGCACGGCAGGGATGCTCGGGCTCCCGACCTATCGCTCGATGATGCGCACCGATGGAACCCTGATTTTCGACAACATGTTATTCGATCGGAAGCTCTACAACCCGATCTTCAATTTCATGTCGACGATGGCGCTCTTTCTCCCCCGCGCGAAGAAGGCAGGGAAAATTCTCGGCTGCTTCAACGTGGGTCTTGGACCCGTGACGACGCAGCGCGGGAAGGACATGTTGCGTGATATCGCCGAGATGATGGACTTCCTCGCGGTTCGAGACGAAGAGTCCCGCGCACTGCTCGATCAGATTGGCGTCACCAACAAAAACGTCCTGCTCACCGCAGACGCCGCGATCGAAGTGGCGCCCGCGCCGAAAGAGCGCGTTGACGCCATCTGGCAATCACTCGGCTTTCAACTCGGGGAAGAGGTCCTGGCGTTGAACGTCAACACCTATCTGAATACTTGGGCAGAAGGGGGCGGGAAGCCGTTGACACCTGACTCCTTCGCCGAGATCTACGCGAAGGCCGTCAACCGAGTTGTCAAGGAGTTGAGGGTCCCCCTGCTCTTCGTTTGCACTCAGCACCATGACATCCCCATCACGGAGAACGTGATGCGACGTGTCGACGCACCCGTCAAAAAGCTGTTCACCAACGTCCAGCACGATCACTACGAAGTGAAGGGTGTGCTTGGCCGCGTCGCACTGCTGTTCGCGATGCGCCTTCATGCGAGCATCCTCGCGTCGTCGGAATTGACGCCGGTCTCCGCGCTCGCGTTCCAGAAAAAAGTCACGAGCTATTACCGCCTACTCGGCCTCTCGGACTTCGCAATCGGCTTCAATCGTTTTGATGAAGTGTCGCTTTCGAAGCACCTCATCTCCGCATGGGAAGCTCGCTCAGATACCCGTGCGAAGTTGACTCGGGTAATCCCCGAGCTGATCCAGCGCTCGAATCGTGGTGCCGTGCTCACCGCGAGAGTACTCGCAGGGGAGAATCCATCGGCGGTCATCGCTGAGCTCACGGCCATGCAGCCGCGTAAGGCAGCCGGGGCCTGAGGAGCGTCTCGCACGAGCCTTGAGAACGAACGGAGAACAGGCCTCCGGTCCTTCACTGTTGCGTCTCGACCTCCGCCTCACTTAGAGTGCGGAGGAATTGACCGTCCGTTCGAGCAGCAGATCGACGCTCGAGCGAGAGGCAGTACTCCAAATCAGCCAGGATTGAAGAAGATGAGAGGAAACATCATGTCTATTGCTGTCGTCGTTCTCGGATTGTTTGCAACGCAAGGTGCTGAAGGCGCCCAAAAAGAAGCGCCGAAGTCTGGAGATACGGTTGCGGTCATCACGACGAATCAAGGGGTGATGAAAGCCAAGCTTTTCACCACGCTCGTTCCCGATTCGACCAAGAATTTCATCGAGCTGGCGAATCAAGGGAAGTACTCAAAGGTCCCGTTTCATCGGATTATCGACGGCTTCATGATCCAAGGCGGCGATTTCACGAATAAGAACGGAACGGGGGGACACGCGGCGGGCGGACCAGGCAAGACTATCGCCGACCAGTATCATCCGGAGCTCTCGCACATCCGCGGAGCGCTCTCGTGGGCGAAGACCTCGCAACCAAGTAGCATCGGCTCCCAGTTCTTCATCGTGCATCCCGAGAAGGGCGCTCATTTTCTCGACCATAGGGAGGGAGGTCCCGCTGACAACGGATACTCTGTTTTTGGACAGGTCTACGAAGGATTTGATGTCCTGGACAAAATTGCCACGACAGAAGTGCGCGGCGAGAACCCAGTGACGCCGATGACTATCGAGTCTGTCGCTATCCAGACTCTTCCGTAGTCGGGCGGTGAATCAGCTCCTCAGACCCGCGAGGCTCACGCTCCTTGCGGGTCTGACAGTTTTCGCACTTGGGGATGCTTCCGCCGATTCGGAGCTTGAGCTCCCCGAAGGGGCTCTGCGCTGTTCACGCTTCCCCGTCGCGGCGGCACCGCTCGAT
>JADYYL010000080.1 GCA_020853655.1 Deltaproteobacteria bacterium | reverse complement strand
CCCCCGGACGGCGAGCCGACGGCCCCCTCCTCCTTTGACCCCGACTTCAATTGAGAATCAGAG
Source organism: Deltaproteobacteria bacterium (assembly GCA_020853655.1). Taxonomy (GTDB): domain Bacteria; phylum Bdellovibrionota_C; class UBA2361; order SZUA-149; family JADYYL01; genus JADYYL01. Next base: position 17,875 of record JADYYL010000080.1, on the reverse strand, counting down.
TTTGTCTGTAGCCCTACGCTCAAGTTGGAAGTGGTGCCTTCTACCGGATTTCGTGGGCTCTCGCTCGTTGAATTCTTCTCACTCGCCATGAACTGCTCTCCCCCGATTTCGGTTTGATTCGCAAAGGCTCCTTGCTTCTCAGCGGTCCCCCGAAGGGAATCGGTCCCCTGCGGCAACTCGTCGCCGCTTCGCTTCTGCACACCGCCGACCACCGCCTCGTTGCGCAAGGTCACTACCGGCCCCCGCTGCTCTGCAGACGGATAAATCTGCGAAGCTGACGTCACGTCGAGCGGCAGATCTTGCATACTCGAAGTAGCGTCACGCGATCCGGTTCCGCCAGAGTTTAAAGTCGCGCGAACGCCAGTTCCTGTCGCGCTTGAGGCGGACAGGACCGGCGACGACGTCTGCACGGGCGTTCCGCTCGGCGAACGCGAGTCGCTGGTCTCTCGCTGAGTCGCGCTTCCCGCGACCCCGGTTTGTCCGGCGGCCGAGGGGTTGTTCCCCCAAATCCGGCCTTTCTTTCTGTTTTTTCTGCCCAATTAAACACCCGTGGCGTGAAAATTGATAATATTCCCCACGCATATGGGTAAGTCAAAACGGCGTGCCCGCCGAAGCCCGAAATCTGAGGGCGTTTCGGTTGGTAGCAGCTTTCACTTTTGAGTTCAAGTAACTTAAAATTCGATGTAATTTTGTCGATTGATCGACTTATCCCCAGTGAAGAGCTGACAGAATCGCCGACTTCATGCCGGAGCGGCTATACGCCCCCTTCAGGGGCAAAAAGTCCTACAAGGTACGCTCAGTTCACGAACTCTCTGAACACATTCAGAATTTTCCTCCCAACTTCTCCCATGCGTATTTGCGCTCAATAAACGGGCCGCATTTTTCTCATGCGGCCACCTCATCGGACCGACACTCAATACTCTGCAGGAGTGAACTTTCTTCTTTGTTCATCGGATTACGCGCGAAACGAAACGCTTGCAGCGACAGATCGAGACCCTGAGTCGGTGACACCGCCGGCAATGCAATTCGAAAACAGATGGCTCGCTCTCGAGCGGGTTCTTGGAGCAAACGGAAACAGATGGCGCGAATTCTTGTAATCGACGACGACAACCAGCTTCGATCACTTCTTCGCCAAATCCTGGAGCGAGAGAATCACGTAGTTCTCGAAGCGTCGAACGGCAAGCAAGGCACCGAAGTAAGCCGAAATGATGCTCCAGATATCGTCATCGCCGACCTCGTCATGCCCGAGCAGGATGGGCTGATGGCCATTCAAGAAATCCTATCGCAGCGCCCGCGAACGAAGGTCATCGCAATGTCCGGCGGTCCGACCGGGAACGCCGCGTGGTTGCCGATTGCGAAGAAAGCTGGCGCACTCCGCGTGTTGAAGAAGCCCTTTCAGCGGCTCGACCTGTTGCAAGCGGTCGCAGACGCGCTCGAGATTTCAGCGGTCGAGAACAGTCAAGCATAATCACACGCCCAGCGCGGCGCGCCGAGCACGAGTCTCGCGGTCATGCAGCACGTAGTGCCTTCCGCGGGAACGATCGCGGAAGGAATCCTCCTCTCTCCATCGCGTTGCCTATGCCATTTCAGGCACGGGCACCCCACTTCAGGCCTTGAACCAAATGCCGCACGAAGTACCGAAGTTCGTTCACGCGTGAGGAGAGGCGAAACGAGTCCCCTCTTCAATTTCAATCCAAATAAATGTGATGAAACTCCCTCACGCCGACTTCGCGCGTCAAACGCAACGAAGTGTGGCGCAGAACCGGAGAATATCGACGCTCTGATTGGGTCGAGGTCGAGATTCTACCGAGGCACGGGATACCGATCCGCAAACTGTCTCCACGCGCTTCGGGAGCCGAGCTCGCGCGTCAGACGAGGCGCGGAAAAGTCGAGGAGCGTAAGCGTATTCCTATACGTGCGCACCGCAGACTTTTCCGCAACGAAGTATGGCGCCGAGATCGGCTTCCGAAGCCTAGAAGTGGGAGGAGAACCAGTCTTGCATGCGTGCCTTCACCCGATACAAAATATTTTGCCCCGAGTGTCGAATCGCCGCGCGCTCGCCATCACGAGCTCCGTATAACACCAGCCCCACACCGGTCGAATATGCGGGTGAGCTGACGATATCGACCAAGCCCCCTATGTGGGTTGGAACTCCGACGCGAACCGGCATTTGAAATATCTGCTCGCCAAGTTCTGCTGCTCCTTCGAGCTGGACCGTTCCACCTGTGAGGACAACGCCCGCGGTGAGAAACTCGTCGAATCCGGATCGGACGATCTCGCGATGGACGAGGGTGTATATCTCTTCCATCCTCGCCTCAACGATCTCTGCCAGCAACTGCCGAGACATGACGCGAGCCTCGCGGCCTCCTGTCGATGGGACTTCGACAGTTTCGGACGAATGAACGAGTGAGCGAAGCGCACTGCCATACCGCCGTTTGATCTCCTCGGCAGATGACGCGGGGGTGCGCAGCCCGTTCGAAATATCGTTTGTGAGATGGTTCCCGCCAAGTGGGAGTACGGCAGTGTGCTTCACCGCGCCGGCGTGAAACAACGTAATGTCGGTCGTTCCGCCACCGATATCAACGAGCGCGACGCCGAGCTCTTTCTCTTCAGGCGAAAGTACGGCTTCCGCCGAAGCAATCGACTCGAGCACGATATCCGAGACACTCAGCCCGACCCGATTAGCGCTTTTCACGATGTTCTGCGCGCTTGCAACCGCGCCGGTGACGATGTGGACCTTTGCTTCGAGACGCACACCGGACATTCCGATCGGCTCGCGTATGCCATCTTGCTCGTCGACGATATATTCCTGCGGGAGGATATGAAGGATCTCCCGATCCATCGGGATCGCGACAGCGCGGGCCGCGTCAATGACACGCTCGACGTCTTTGCCGGTGACCTCTTTGCTTTTCACTGCGACGATTCCGTGGCTGTTAAAGCCCTTGATGTGAGAGCCGGCGATCCCTGCGTAGACGGTAGAGATCTCGCAACCGGCCATGAGCTCTGCTTCCTCAACAGCGGCGCGGATAGACTCCACCGTCGCCTCAATGTTGATGACGACGCCTTTACGAAGCCCCTTTGAGGGATGAGTCCCGATGCCGATCACGTCGACTTTTCCGCCCATGCCGCGCTGAGCGACGATCACGGCGATCTTCGTCGTGCCGATATCTAAGCCGACAACAATGTCCGGTCTGTTAGCCACCCGATTTCTCCCCCCGTTTCCTGGAACTACTTATGAACGCAAAAGCCCCGCGCCCGACGGGTGTCGAGACACGTGGGAGCGCACAATTACTTCATGCTAACTAAAGCTGGAAGTTCGCGAAACAACAATTCCGCTGAAATTTGCGCAATTGTTGTTCACGATAAAATTGCTCGGCTATCGAAGCGGAGGTCGATCGATTTCACCCGTTCATTGCGGGCGCGCAAATCTGCAAGAACTTCTCGCAGATGACGGAGTTGCACTACTGCATCCGGGAAGCTCGTCGGGGCAAGCTTGAGCTCAGGATCCTGCGGGCGATTCGATTCAACTCGCAGCCCGCCGTCAGGAAGAAGAGCGTAGCGCGAGACGGGGAACGGAATACCACCGGCAAGTTCGAGGCTTCGCACCATCCGCACTGCGGAACGAAATCGGAGCGAACTCTCCGTTTTCGCCGTTCCCTCTCCTGCCGGTGCGAACTGAATTCCATCGAGACGGGGCAGCTCGGCGAGTTCCATGATCAGTTCTGGCTCATCGATTGCGCTCAACGGTTGGAGCAATCGCTCGGTGCGCGAGAACAACCACGAACTCTGCCCCTGCTGGACGACGAGCCACGGCTCTGCCTCCTTCACGTCGAGCTTAAGTCGTGCGGGCCACATCCCCAACGTCGCGACTCCACCATCTGCCCACGGACTCTCGTCAAACAACGTTGCCAAGTCGAGCAAGGGAAGATCCCAGATCCATCGCGGTTGGCTCAGTCCGAGCATTCGCCGCGTCGACGAGCTGCTCAGGCGATAGTTCCCCTCGATCTCCGGCCGCTCGATAAGAAACGCCGTCCGAAATAGTTCGCAGGTGCGCTCAGAGAGATACGAAAGGATTCCTGGCTTTTCAGGAGTAACGACTGGCGCAACTCGAGGAGCAAGGATCGTCGCCTGCACAGGAACGGTGCCATCGCTCTGTGTAACCTGACTCGGCGCTGTGAGCTCATCGACGGCCGCATCTGAGGCGGAGGTCTCTGCACGTGCAACAAACAATGCCAGAGAGCTCAGCAGTATCGCGGCACCGGCACTGGCTATTCGCGAGGAGCCGCGCCGCTCGCGCATCCGCCCTTGCCCATCAACGCACTCCGCGCGACGCGAATCTCCACGGGACGATCTCGCGCAAGAGACGACGATGCGTGACGCGAGACCAATTGGGAATCGACGGAAAGACATGAACGGATATCCTGGAGCGCGCGAGGTCAGAACGTGGTGCACACAAAGTTCACGCTGCAGGGTAGGAGTGGACGAGACAAAGCAACCATCTTCTCAGACAATCTTCGCGTGCATTTCGCACGCTCGTCTCTCTCGCACTCATCTCAGGTATTGCAAACCAACACCGCGCGTTGCACTTCGCGACGCGCGGCATCAATCAGCAAATGACGATCTTGTGAGTGTCTCGCCGGCGCGACACATGTCTCCGGAGGCGCTTTCCCACAAGATGATCTCCTGTTGCAGCTCAATCTGAGAGTGCTGAAAAACCATCTGCCGCGCAAGAAAGATTAGGTCCCGTACTTCATGTGACTTGGCATCCGGCGCAACCCGAACGAGCCAGTTTGCATGCATTTCGGAGAACGCCACGCCTCCCTGCCGGAATCCCTTGAGTCCGCACTCCTCAATGAGCCGTGCCGCAAAAATGGGCGTCGACTCAGATGCGGGAACAGGGTTGCGAAACACGGATCCTGCAGACGGCAAGTGGAGCGGTTGCGTCTTCTTCCGATAATCCAGACACGCTTCCCGCTCTCGTGCGATTTCATCCGGTGCACGAGGAACGACGGCAAAGATCGCACCAAGAACCATCGAACCAGCGGGCAGCACACTATGCCGATACCCAAAGCCGAGATCGGTTGCTGCGATCAAGCGAAGGTCGCCGTTCGGCTCCGCGAGGAGCGCAGACTCGAGTACGTTGGCTATGCAGGAGTGGTGCGCGCCAGCATTCATGCGGACGGCTCCGCCGACAGACGCCGGGATGCCTGCCGCAAACTCGAGTCCGGAATATCCTGCCGCAGAGAGCTTCCGACTCAAGCCCATCAGCGAAGTTGCTCCGCCCACGAAAAAACGTCCCGCGCTCGAAGTCGGGACCACAGATCCAATGGGGAGCGGTTGAGATGGATCGATTGAGTCGCCGAGAGAAAGTGGCGAGATGAAGTCGAACTCACGACCGAGGTGGACGATCAAATCTTCGACGGGATGATCGGGGAGTACGACATTTGAACCGGCACCAAGCAATCGAACGGGCTCGCCAGCATTCGCGCAGTGGGCGAGTAAACGAGCGGCACCCTCTGGCGTAGCGGGTTCGGCAAGGAGTGACGCAGGTGCCCCAACTGCAAACGTCGTCAGCCGTTCCGCAGGCACGTTCTCGCGAATCTTAATCGTTCCACCGTAGGCCGACTCGATCTCACGACGGAATGATTCACGCATGACTCTTGCGCTCAATCGACTGAATCGAAGAGACAATTTCGGGTCCTAAATTTCCGATGGAACCCGCACCCAACGTCACGACGACATCACCGGTCCGCAGCGTCTTCACAAGTCCAGGGATAGACTCACGCAAGTCTCGAACAAACGAGCAGCGCTCGATCTGAATTGATTTCGCAAGCGACTCGCCGCTCACACCATCGAGCGCTTTCTCTCCGGCACTATAGATCTCACCGACGACGACTTCGTCGCTCGACGCGAATGCGGAACAAAAGTCAGCAAAGAGATCCTTCGTTCGGGAATAGCGGTGGGGCTGGAACAGGACGACCAATCGAGAACCTGAAGGCACGTAACTGGCACGGATCCCCTCGAGTGTGCGCTTGATCTCCGTGGGATGATGACCGTAGTCATCAATCACAACTATCCCATTGGGCTCACCAACCACCTCGGAGCGGCGAGCGACTCCTGGAAACGCGGCGAGAGATTTTGCGCAATCCTCAATGGACACCCCGAGCTCGCGTCCGACGCCGACCGCGGCGAGCGCATTGGAGATCATGTGCGTCCCCGGCATCGGCAACGATACTTCCCAGCTCGCGCCATTCTTCAGTCCAAGTTGGAAACGAGAGCTTCCCCTCTCCGAGACAATGTCAGATGCAAAAATATCATTCTCGGGAGAGAGGCCGTAGGTCACCACTCTGCGGGAAACCCGCGCCAAAAGTCGGCGGATAACCGGATCGTCGCCACACGCGACGATCAGACCGTAAAACGGGACCGATGACAGAAAAGCGAGGAACGCTTCCTCCAGCTTTCCGAACGACCCGTAGTGATTGAGATGCTCGGAGTCAATGTTTGTGACGACAGCGATCGCAGGTCGCAGGAAACTAAAACTCCCATCGCTCTCATCCGCTTCGGCCACGAGGTATTGACCGGTGCCGAGACGCGCACCACTTCGCTCTTTGAGCACGCGTCCGCCGATGATGACCGTCGGATCCAGTTTGGCATCAGAGAGCACCTTTGCCGTCATTGTCGTCGTCGTCGTCTTTCCATGAGAGCCGGCGATGGCGATGCCGTATTTCATGCGCATCAGCTCGGCGAGCATCTCGGCGCGAGGAATCACGGGGATCGATCGTTCGTGGGCAACGACGAGCTCTGGATTCTCCAGTGGCACTGCGGAGGAGACGACCACCACTGAGGTGCCGACCGGCAAGTTCTCCTCACGATGTCCGATCGAAATCTGCGCACCGATCTCAGCGAGGTGATCCGTTAGGTTGGAGCGCTTTGTATCGGAACCGCTCACTCGGTAGCCGAGGTTCAATAACACCTCCGCGATGCCGGCCATTCCGACGCCACCGATGCCAACAAAGTGAATGAGAAACTCGTGCGAATACATATCGTGGAGTAGTTCGTGAACTGTTCGTTGGAGACCTCCGCCGGAAATCCCACTGAGAGGATTCGGTGGGAACTCAGGGGAGACCTGGCCGGGGAGATTACCACTTCCACGTGGTCGCGGGAAATCGAGCGGGCGAAGTGTCGGCACAGGCCGGAGGAGCGGCCCCGACCAGACCGGCTTCCTAGGGCATGCGACTGATGGCGAGCAAAACCTCCTCGGCCAGAACATCCGAAGGTTTGCAGGCTTGGCCATCCCCAATGTGCTGGAGTTGCACGGACATATCGCGCAACGCGAGCGGGTCCGAGAGCAAAGCAGCGAGCGCAACTCTCAGTGCGGACCGAACGGTTTCGTTCTGCTCAACGACGAATGCCCCGCGCAAATCGGCGACGATCTGCACATTTGCCCGCTGATGCGCGGCGGCGATCGACAACGGAATGTAGATCGCGGGGCGGGCGGTCGCGGTAATCTCCGCGACGGCCATCGCGCCGGCTCTCGAGATCACCAGATGAGCTTCCGCTAGTGCTGATGCCATGTCCGAAATGAACGGCACGACCCGCACATCGTGGGCCCCTCGTTCCTCATACGCCTTCATCATTCGCTCCGCGTCGGCGCTCCCCGTCTGGTGAACGATTTGAGCGCCGTGAGCCTTGAATACATCGTAGAGTTCCAGGATGAGATCGTTCACCGAGCGCGCACCCTGACTCCCCCCAAGCACGAGAACTCGGGTCCCTTCGCCAGGCAGAGGAAGCGCGTAGGGACGGACCTCATAGAACGCCTCGCGTACCGGCATCAACGTCTCCGTCACTTTGACTCGATCCGGGATTCCCGTTGCACCAGGAGGTGCAAAGACCCGAGCAGTGAGTCGGGCGAGCACACGGTTCGCCATCCCCATTTGCGCGTTCTGCTCATGAAGTGCCGAGGGAACTCCGTTGCACCACGCGAGGATCACGGGAACAACGGATGGATATCCACCGAACCCAAAAACGAACTTCGGGTGATACCTAGAGAAGATCTTCATGCCGACATAGAACGCGCGCGGGAGAGAGAGAAGAAATCGGAGCTTGCCTCGCCAGCCGCCACCCAGGAACGGAGCTAGAGGGATCACCTCAAGCGAGAACCCGGCCTCGGAAACGAGTTTCTGCTCGAGGTCGCGACCGACTCCGACAAAAACGATCTCGCAACGCTTTGTTTTCCTTTGCACGGCGCGGGCGACTGAGATCGCAGGCATGATATGCCCCCCAGTTCCTCCCGCAGCAAACAACACAGTGGTCACAGTGGGCGCTCCCGAGACAGCGAAAGAAGTATCCCGACGACCGCAAGGTTCACTGCCATCGCCGTTCCACCATAGGCGACCAGCGGTAACACCAGGCCCTTAGTGGGGAGCATTCCGGAAACGACAGCGATGTTCAGCATCGCGGGAACGACGAGCAGTGCAGTGAGGCCGACGGCAAGGGATGCTCGGAACGGGTCATCCAGGTGTTTACGCGCCACGGCAAATCCGCCTGCACCCAGAAGCAAAAAGAGAGCAATGACCCCACAGGCTCCGAGGAATCCGAGTTCCTCCGCAATCACGGCAAAGATGAAATCAGTATGCGCTGCCGGTAGATAGAAAAGCTTCTGCTTCCCTGCCCCCAACCCCTCGCCGCCAATCCCACCGGATCCGACAGCGATCAACGACTGCACGAGTTGATATCCAGTGGCGCTGGGATCGCGGAACGGATCGAGGAACGTCTCGAATCGACGCAGTCGATACGGCGAGACGGCAATCAAGACGCCCAGCGCACACACGGCCACCACTCCAACGCTGGAGAGGTGAAGGAATCTCGAGGCCAGGAGGAGCTGACAGAACACGACGATGAGCACGATGGAGGTGGAACCGAAGTCGGGCTGGAGAAGGAACAGGCACGCAAACACCGCCGTGATCGCAAGCGGGGTCACGATTCCCTTGGAGAACGTGCTCATCGCATCGCTATGCCGTCCGATAAACGTCGCCATGTATAAGACGATCGAGAGCTTCGCGATCTCGCCCGGTTGAAAGCGCAGTGGACCAAGAGAGAGCCATCGAACGGCACCGCCAGCACGAGAGCCAATCCCGGGGACGAGGGTCAGCAAGAGCATGATTGCACTTGCGACCAGGAATGCGGGCGCGCACTTTCTCAGCACGTCAACCGGCACTCGACTCATAGCGACGCACACGAGAAGTCCAACGAGCATCTGCGACAAATGCCGATTGAGAAACGCGGTCTCGTTCCCGAAATGTTCGCGAGAGGACAGAGCGGTCGTGGAGAAAACCATCAACACGCTTAGCGCGAGGAGGAATGCGGTCGCGAAGAGGATCAGGCCCGTCGCGCTCTTCCCCTGACCAAGCGCCTCGAGGCCAACGGCGGGGCGTCGCGACGGTGCTGAGAACATTCGATTCGAAATGTAGGTTTTGCCCTGCACGAGCGACTCCTCGATGTGCACAAGATCGTCCCAGCACCTGGCTCGGGAAACAGACCCGGTCGGTTGCCAATATGAGCTGTGCGTCCGAGAGTACGGGAAAAGAATCGGGAGCGGAAGCGCCTTTATCTCCCCTTCCTCGCCCTTGCGCGGAATACGAGGCGGGACAATCAAGAGCGGGAATATGAACGGCTTAGGGCGTGTTCCCCGAAACCAAGCGGCGAAAGTGCCGCCCTCGTTCGTCGAAGCCGGAAAACGCGTCAAAGCTCGCGCATCCCGGAGCAAAGAGGACAACAGCGTCGGAATTCGCGATGGTCATCACGTGGGTGACCGCTTCATCGAGATTTGAAAAAGTTGGCCAGTTTTTGAGAGTTCCCACCATCTCGGCGCGAATTTGTTCGACGACAGTAGCCCCATCCGCGCCAAAACCGACGACATCTCGAATCTTTGTACCTAGCGCATTCGCAAGAGGCCTCCACGATCCGCGCTTCGCCTGCCCCCCGACGAGCAGAATGATTCGGCGGTCTGGAAACTCAGTCCGCACGGCATCAACCGCGGTCACGGCCGCCGCGACACTCGTGGCCTTTGAGTCGTTAATGAATACGGGTCCCGTTCCGGTTGCGATCATCTCGAGGCGATGCTCAAGAGAGCGAAAACCTGCGATGCTCGCCTCTATCGCGCGCCGAGAGACACCAGAGAGATGCGCGGCCGCGATCGCCGCGCACCAATTCATCTGGTTGTGCTTTCCAATGAGTGTGGTCGGGGCCAGGTCGAAACGCTCAACGGTGGTCCCAACGCGGACCTCAGCGAACCTCTTCTGCGCATCAAGTCGGCAACCGTCTCCGGCGACCGTCTCGCCAAACTCGAACACATCGCCGCGACAGCGTGCTCGCATTTCAGCGTAAGCAGGGTCATCCCGATTCAGCACAGCCACATCTCGGCCACGGTGCTGCGTAGAAAAGAGTTTCGACTTTGCGTCTAAGTATCCCGACATCGTTCCATGACGCTCGAGATGATTCTCGGAGAGGTTGAGCCAAACGCCAACCCGCGGGGCGCAATGCTCGGCCCATTCGAGTTGGTAGCTGGAAAGTTCTGCAACGACGGCGGGGAAATCCTGTTCACGTCGCTCCTGGGCCCCGCGGAGCACTTCGAACAAAGATCGTCCGATATTTCCGGCAAGTTCAGCTCGTCGTGAATCACGCACGAACATATCCGCAATGATCGACGTGACTGTCGACTTTCCGTTCGACCCGGTCACCGCAACCGAAATCGCACCCGCGCAGTATTCAAAGACATCGATCTCCGACAGCGCTGGAATCGCCGCGTCAAGAAACTTCCGGGCGAAAGCATGATTTGGTCCCACCCCGGGACTGGGGACAAAAAACGAAAACTCTCGAGAGAGCTCCGTAGAGTCTGGGGAGAACCGGTCAACGACGGTAATGCCGAGACGCGCAAAAGACTCCTTCACTCCAGCCGCAACTGCCCCCTCATCGTAGACGATCACCGGAATGTCGAGGGCGGTAAGCCACGAAGCTGCCGCCAATCCAGTCACTCCGGTTCCGAGAACCGCAGCGCCGTTGAGGACGGCGGCCTCCAGGAGTTCCTCAACGGTAGTGGTGGTGCCGGTCATCGCAACTTCAGTGTGGCGAGGGAGACGACGGCGAGCACGATCGAGATGATCCACGCCCGGACAATGATCTTCGGCTCCGACAGTCCAAGCAGCTCATAGTGGTGATGCAGGGGCGCCATCTTAAATATTCGCCGGCCCGTCAACTTGAACGACGCCACTTGAAGGATGACCGAGAGAGCTTCCACCACGAAAATTCCCCCACAGATGAGCAACACAATCTCTTGCTTCGTTATGAGCGCGAGCATGCCAATCGTCCCGCCAATAGCGAGAGCGCCGACGTCGCCCATGAACACCTGCGCTGGAAAGCTATTGTACCAAAGGAATCCGAGGCCCCCAGCAATCATCGCCGCGCAGACGATGGAAAGCTCCCCCGCTCCGCTCACAAACGGAATTTGTAGATATTGGGCGATCTGTGCGTGCCCCGTGACATAAGCAAACACTCCGTAAGCGAATGCCGTGGTCATCGTCGGCCCGATGACGAGCCCATCAAGGCCGTCCGTGAGATTGACCGCGTTCGAGGCGCCGACGATCACAATCATGGCAAACAGGACGTACCAATATCCCAAGTCGACTTCCGCGTTCTTAAAGAACGGCATAGCCACTGTCGTTGTAAATCCTGGCGCAAACGCAACCAAGACGACGACGGCGACGAATGCACAGGCGAACTGCCACAGCAGCTTCGTTCGAGCACTGACGCCTTTGGAATTCTTCAGGATGACCTTGCGGTAGTCATCCCAGAAACCGAGTGCTGCGTAGCTCATAGTCAGCCCCACGACAACCCACACATAGAGGTTCGTCAGTTCGGCTAAAAGTAACGCGGAGGCGATGACGGCGATGACAAGGACCACACCACCCATCGTCGGGGTGCCCTGCTTCGGAAGATGCGATTGCGGACCGTCCTCGCGGATCGGTTGTCCGACTTTGCGGTCGCGCACATATCGGATGAATCGTGGCTGCAGAATGAGGACGAAAGCCAACGAGAGAAAAAATGCGAGCATTGCCCGAAATGTTTGATACCGGAACACGTTGAGTACGTGAAATTCGGGACTGAGGAGCTCGTAGCAGATGTGATAAAGCATTGCGGTGCTTATTCCAGGTGATTCAAGAGTTCGAGACAAACCTCACGATCGGAGAATGGAAGCCGCGTCCCGTTCACTTCTTGATACGGTTCGTGCCCCTTCCCCGCAATCAGAATTAGATCGCCCTCTGCCGCAATACGAAGAGCGTATTCGATTGCGGCCCGCCGGTCCGGTTCGACGTGAAAAGCGGTGTCGGGAGCGAGCCCGGGGAGCACGTCATGGATGATACTCATCGGATCTTCGCTCCGCGGGTTGTCGGAAGTAACTACCGCAAGATCCGCATGTGCAGCGACGGCAGATCCCATAAGGGGGCGTTTCCCTCGATCTCGGTCCCCCCCACAGCCGAACACCGTAATCAGCCGCCCTTGAGATAACGACCTCAACGACTGCTGCGCCTTCACAAGCGCATCTGGGGTGTGTGCGTAATCGACAAACACTGACCGACCGGCACCGGTCACTCGCTCCAGTCGTCCAGGAACTGGCTGAAGTTCTGGAACGATACTGGCAATGTCCGCGAGCGTCGCGCCCTTCGCCAGCATAGCACCAATCGCGAGGAGCACGTTCTCACGGTTATAGTCGCCGATCAGTTGCGTGTGAACGGAGAGCGTGTCCCCTCTCACGCGCAACGTGAGACGGGTCGAGAGCGGCGACGCGATGGCATCAACAAGTTCCACGTCCGCGCGGCCCCCTCGCGTCGACGTCGTCAACACCTCGAGCCCGGAAGTGCGAGAGTCTTCTCGAATGACTTCTCCAAATGGATCATCGGTATTGATGATCGCCGATCGACTCCGGCGGCTGCTCATCGGCAAGAGGGTCCGGAAGAGGCGCCGCTTCGCGTCGCCGTATTCTTCCATTGTCCCATGGTAGTCTAAGTGGTCGCGGGTGAGATTCGTGAAAACACCGCAGTCCCACTCGATTCCGGTGACGCGCTCTTGCGCGAGCGCATGAGAGGTCAACTCGCACGCCAGTGCGGACATACCAAGTCTCTGGGAGCGCACCAGGAAACGTTGCAGCTGTAACTCCGAAGGGGTTGTCTGTCCGTTCTCTTCCGAGAGCACTGACTCGAGCTTGTGATCGAAGAGAAACATACCCAGCGTGCCGACGTATGCAGCGCGCGAACCCAAGAGAGCGGTTGCTTGAGCAATGAGCCACGATACGGAGCTCTTCCCGTTGGTCCCAGTGACGGCACAGTTCCACGACGCTGACGATGGCGTTCCATAGAATGCGGCACTTGCGTCGCGCAATGCGGCGCGGGCATTCACCACTCGAATCGATGGCACCCCATCCGTGCGGCCGAGTGGAGCGTCTCCATCGTGAACGACAACAGTGGCACCGCGGACCAGAGCATCGTCGATGAAGGTCCGGCCATGCCCGGCAGAGCCAGGCAATGCAAAAAAAATGCTTCCCGGTTTCACTTCAGCAGAGTGCGCAGCGAGCTCTCTCACCGAAATCTCCGAGAGGTCGGAGAGATTCTCGAGATCGAGTATCTCCGCTCGCGCGAGGAGCGTGCTGAGAAGCTGAGATGGAAGCGAGAGCGACGTCATATGATCAGACGAAACAGAACCACGTCAGAGGGGTCGGAAGTAGTGTTCTCAGTTCGGAAAGGACTTTCACAATGCGCACTGACTGGTGAAATCAAATCGGGACACGCACGGTTCGAGCCCATTTGGAAACGAACCAGTCAGCCGTTCTCCCCGAAAATACTGCTCGAGGAACGTATCCCAGCGCTCTGAAAAAAGAAACGAATCGCCCTATCCGTTGTCGTCGTCTCGTTCGCGATGGGCGGTTCGGATCGGGAGCCTGTTCGTCATGAGGTGCGTCACGGCGCGCTCCATTGCTCGGCGGAAGACCGGCGCTGCAACCACTCCCCCCCATCGCGGCTTCACGCCGGGCTCATCAACACCAACGAACATGACGAGCTTCTCCTCAATCCCGACTTGCGTCCCGTCAACAAATCCAACGAACGAAGAAAGGACGCGATCGGGATCATATCCTGCGCGATTGTGATTGGCCTTCTGCGCGGTACCCGTCTTTCCGCTAATGGCGAGCCCCGCGATGGCGGCAGCCGTGCCCGTTCCGTGCTCCCCATCTATGACCCCCTGAAGCACAAGGGAGACATTCTCGGCGATTTTCTGCGAGAGCACGCGCTCACTGGCAAGCGGCACTTCGCGATGAATGAGTGTTGGAGTGACCAATCTTCCACCGTTGGCAAGCGCGGCATAGGCGCGAACGAGTTGGAGTGCAGTGACGGAAACTCCCTGTCCAAACGATGTCGTCGCAGTGTCGATTGGCTTCCATTCCGCCTCGCGACGGAGCAAACCCTTTGCCTCCCCCGGCAGTTCAATCCCTGTTTTCTGTCCGAACTGAAACTTACCGAGGAAGTCGAGCAATCCACGCTTGCCAAGTCGTTGCCCAACCTTGGCCATGCATACATTTGATGATCGAACGAGAACCTCGCTGAATGGGACGACGCCGACGGGATGCACATCCCGAACGATGTGCGGGCCGACTTTGTAGCGCCCATTCTCGCAATCCATCACCTCAGTAGTCTTGAGCAGTCCCCGCTCCATAGCCTCGGCAGCAACGAGAGCCTTGAACGTCGAGCCAGGTTCAAAGCTATCCTGAAGCACGCCGTTCCGGAGAGATTCGGGTGACAGATATCCCTTTGCCGACTTTCCACCGGAATCCTCTGTTGAGACCTGCGCAAGTGCAAGAATCTCCCCGGTTTGCGCCTCGAGGATCAGGCCGAATACACGTTTCGCCTGACTCTCTTTTAACGCCGTCCCAAACTCCTCTTCGACAACACGCTGCAGAAAGGAGTCAATGGTGAGCGTCAGATCGCCACCCTCTTCTCGGAAGAGCTTTCCAGGAACCGGAGGACTCGAATCAACGCGCGAATCAAATGCGGCTGGAATGACCTGGAAGAAGTTGTTCTGCTCGAATGACTTCGGAAGAAGCCTCCCCCGGGCGTCACGCTGAAGCTGCAAAGTGTAATCGCTTGCCCGAAGCTCCCGATCGTAGCGCAGCTCAATACCAGACTGTCCCCGTCCCTCGCGCGAAACCGGACCGAGGATCGTCCGTCCGACCGTTCCGTGCGGATAGATACGCTGAACTTCGGGGTCGATCTCCAACCCTCGCATCGACAAAGCTCTCAGCCGCGGCAGTTTCTCTCGCGAGACCCCAGATGCCAGCACGACATACTTCTTCTTCTCTGCCAACCGAGACGCGACGGACTCTACGGGAACGTCGATCGCCGCAGCAATCTGTTGCGCGGCAACGGCATGGTCGCGAATCTTTCCTGGATTCGCGCCGATCAAAAGCGTTTCGATCGAAAGCGCGAGTTCTCGTCCGACTCGATCACGGATTGTTCCCCGAGCGCCAAAGACATCGACGGATGTCCCATGCTGCTTCGATGCTAAATCCATCCAGCGCACGTGATCCGTTGCTTGCAAATAGGCGATCCGACCGACCAGCAAACCGGCGCCAAGAACGATCGCCGTTGCGATATAGCCAATTCGCTGAGCACGGTCGCGCGGATCGACAGTGGTAAGGTCTGCCGCGTTCCAATGCGTCCAGAATCGGCGGCAGAGACGGGAAACGAATGAGCCCGTTTCGGAACGTCGAGTTGATCGCGCTCCAATTCTCGCCACAGTCACGATTCGACGCGTCAGTCCCGTACGCCCACGGGTCTGGAGCCGCGCGGACTGCACCGACAGTATTCGAGAGTATCCGCGCTTATGAAAGGTGCTCATGTTCTCAGTCGTTCACTATGTTCTGAAACGTCGTCAAAAGTATTCATCTCCGGCCCGCCTCCCGCGGATTGAGACGCAATCCGCCTCGGCCGTTAGCGTATCCGTCGAATCTGTTGAGGCGTCGTGCGCACAAATCCAAGCTGCTTGGCCCGCGCCTCAATTGTTTGCGGACTTGCAAGCTTTGCGTACTCAGACTTGAGATCCCGCAGATGAGCATCGTTTCGCAGCGCGACGGTGCGCAGCTCCTCGAGCTGATAACCCGCGTGCAAAGTTTCGATACGGACCCAAACTTCGGTCCCTGTGGCGAGCACGATAAGGAGTGCGGGGAAAAGATAACGGAGACGCAAAAGCGCGGGCCGCAGGCGCGGTTCGATCGCTTGATGTTCGAGAACACCGGTGTAACTTCTCATAGTCTATTGCTCCGCGAACCGTTCGAATACTCTCAACCTGGCGCTTCGCGACCGTGGGTTCTCCTCTCTTTCTCCCTCTCCAGCCTCTACTGCGTCGCGAGTGAGAATCGCTCCGAAAGGCCGATCGACTGGAAGTCCGCGGCGGCCCGGTTCGGAACGTGACCATGCGCGCATCGCTCTGGTGATGCGTTCATCCTCGAGAGAATGGAATGTGAGCACAGCAAGTCGTCCGCCCGGCGTCAGACGATCTTTTGCCGACGACAAGAAGCGATCGATGTTGCCGAGTTCATCGTTGACTTCCATTCGAATCGCCTGAAAAGGCACGGTCGCGGAATGTGACGAACTCGGTCGCTCGCGTCGTCGTCGCCCAATGACCTGCTCGCATATCGAGGCAAGCTCGAGCGTTGAGCGCACGGGTCGACGCGCAAGGATCTCACTCACCAGTCCGTTCACCCCTGTGCGAAGTCCCCCGCGACGGAAGACATTCGTCAATTGCTTTGCGTCGTAATTGTTGACGATGGTTTCAGCGTCAAGAGATTGGGTGGTGTCCATCCTCATATCGAGTCGCCCTTCCCGTCGGAACGAGAATCCACGATCGGGGTCGTCGAGCTGATCGCTCGAGATGCCCAAGTCCGCAAAGATTCCGTTGAAACCGATTTTCGCATCGCCAAACGTGTCAGCGAGGACGGAATCGAGCGCTTCGAGCTGGCCGAACTCTGCGTGGACAAGAATCGATCGAGTCCCGTATCTCTCAAGCGTGCGCGATGCGCGCTCCAAAGCCCGTTGATCGCGGTCGATTGAAATAACTCGTCGACGTGGATCGGATTCGAGAAATGCGGCGCTGTGACCGCCTCCGCCGGCTGTTGCATCGAGGAAGAGCGTCTCTCGCTCCTGAGGTGGAAAGAACGTGAGAATTTCCTGAACGAGGATTGGAACATGATGTGTGTCGCCGTGTTCATCGTCCATCCTTACAGATCCACGTCACGGAAGAGCCCGGGGTTCTCGAGGAGCGCCGTCTCCGCCTCGGTGAAAACATGGTCCCAGACCCGCTTGTCCCAAACTCGAAATCCGTGCAGCGAAGAAGCGAACACCACTTCCTTGTCGAGTCCGGCGTAGATTCGCAGATGGGGTGGCACCAAGATTCGCCCACTGGAATCAACCGGACACTCTGCCGCGCGAGAGAGGTAGAACGTCTCGAGCTTGCGAAGTTGCGGATCGAACCTGCTGCGCTCGCGAAGTTTTCGTTCGAAGGAAACCCATTCGCCTCTTACGTAACCGTCGAGACATCTCGCGCCGTCGCAAAGGAAGTTTGTGAGCACCACGCTCCGCTCACCGAGCTGCTCCAACCTCGCCCGATACTCGCTCGGAAGTGTGATCCGGTTCTTCAGATCGAAGCGGTGCTCAAAATGACCAAGCATGGACCCGCCGATCGAGAGATCAGATTCGGTCACGTTTTTAGGGGTCGTTTCGGTCATATATGCCACTTCGCGCCACAATGCCCCACCGTAACAGACTCGGCCCGT
>JADYYL010000079.1 GCA_020853655.1 Deltaproteobacteria bacterium | reverse complement strand
GCGCCGACCGTTACGAAATATCCTCGGAGAGCTTTGATCCCGGGGTGCTCGGGTGCAACCGATGTAAGAAAGAACATGAGCGGATCTGCGCTCGAACCTGCGCATATGGAGTACCGGACAGCTACCGCGGAGATTCCGCATTGAAAGTCTATGGATGCGAGAAGGTCTGCCTTATGACTGCTTGCTCGGAGAGCTGTAAGGGAAGAATCCCTTCGCCCTAACGCTCACTGGACGCGCCGTATGCAAAAAGCGTTTTGCTGCTCTCCAGGAATAGAGGTAACGCTACCGATCCCGCGGGATCTCTCTACGGGCGCAACCTTGTTCATGTCCGTCTCGCCCGTTTTTCGTCACCAGGTCGATCCGCGGGGTCATAATCAGTGCTGACGACTTCGCGTTATTTACCGAGCGGGCAGTACGATCAACTCCACGCGCTCGTTCAGTTTTGTGCTTGGCGAGGGTGTATGAGAACCCGACCCAGGAGCTACAGGAACTGAGTGAAAATGACGATAGAAGAGTGTCTTGCGACAAGGCCCCTGAGTCAATCGGGGCGGTCACAATCGAGTGAAGCATCGCGACGAGAGTGCGCTCGTCGGAAGTCCAATATGGGTTCGGAGTATATGAAGCGGCTCTTTCTCTCGTTCCTCGCCTTTGCTGCTCTGCCGTCCGTCGCAAGTGCGGTACCTAAGACCTTTCGTTGGGACGCTCCGACGCTGAATGCAGACAACACTCCGCTCACGGATCTTGCAGGCTTCGAGATCGCTTACGGCGCCACTGCGGGGAACTACGCGAGTGTGATCAACGTCGGGAACGTCACCGAGACCACGGTCGATTTGCTCGCTGGAACACACTTCGTGGTGGTCCGCGCATACGATCTCGCGTCGAATAGGAGTGTCTACTCGAACGAAGTCACAGTCACGATCGCCGGCACTCCCGCTCCAGGAGATGGAGACGGCGATGGAATCGTCGACGCGTCGGATAACTGCCCCACCGAGGCGAACGGAGACCAGACCGATTCCGACGCCGATGGAATTGGAGACGCATGCGAGCAGTCAACGCGAGCGGCGCAATGTGACGGGGACGATGACGGCTTCTCGAGCATCGCGGTTGTCAGCGGAGGCTCTGCCCTGCTCATCGCACCTGACGACGGAGACTCGGACGTGCTCTCGCGCGGCTCATCCGCTCCCCACTTCGGCAATTTCTCAAGTGTGGTCAACGCCGAGAGTCAGCGCGAGGCGCTCGAGCTTGCTCTCGTTCGCGCCGATCGCTCCGGTCGTCTGAGCTGGAACGGCGCCCGGCGCGGTCGCACGGCGAACCCGACGTTCGGTGAACGCGGCAATCGCACTTTCTTGTGTGACGTAGATGGGGACGGGTTTGCCGATCCCGCCGTCATCAGTGAGGGGCGGTTCCGCGCCATGCGCGCGAACAAGCGAGTACGAAACTTCGCGCTCGGCAACACGGGTCGAATCTCGGACGCGATGTGCGCGGACGTGAATGGAGATGGAACCGATGAGCTCCTCGTCCTCGCCTCACAGCGGCCTCCCGTTCGACGAAACGGAAAACCAACTCGCGGGAAGCATGCACTGGTCTACAGTGTCTCAAACGGTCGAATATCGAGCGCCGTCGCGGTCAATCGCTCAACATCGTTCATACTGGCTTCGGACGTGAGCGGCGATCTACAGCTCGATGTGTGCACAGCCCGGAATGCAGATGGGTCGGGCGTCATCGAATGCTCCGTGAGCGGCGCGGTCCAGTCCTTCGCAACACCCGCCATTCGGGATGTAATTGGCGGCTGGTTCCGAAGCAGCGGCGACGGAGCGACTGGTGCCTTCGCCGTCATTGGATCCTCCGGAGACATTCACGTCATCGACCAGAACGGCGACGTTCGCTCCGTCGTTCCAACCTCAGGAGGGAACACTGTCGGGGTATCTGCGAGCGCTAAGTTTGCCGCTTGTCGCTAGAGCGTTTAACAATTCTCGGTAGCGGAATTGTCAAACGCTCTTGATTCTTGATTTCCAACGAATCCATCCAGGATTCGTTGGAAACGTTGCGGACGCGATCTATCGCGTCCGACAAACGCCATCCTGGCGTTTGCGAGAGCATTCAACTCTACAAGCAAACGTTCAATGCTCGAGAGAGCTTCGGATACTTCATCACAGCTTCCTTCTCTCCGAGAGGGCTTCGAAGAGCTTGCTCGGTCGGCATCGAAGTGCCGCCTCGCTTCTTCGTCATTCATTCCGTTTGCGCGCCGGAAAGAGTTCCTCGAGTCGCTTGCGACGGTAATCGAAGATCTGCTGCACTCTCGGGCCAACAACATATCGATGAATGACCGGGTCCAGCACGAATGCCCCGATCACGTAGTGCACGACGTCCTCAATTTCTGTGCCATCCGCGCATTCCCGAAAGAAATGCTCGTGGTGCCACATGCGGTACGGCCCAACACGCTGCTCGTCGACGAAGGAGTGTCCCGAAATCACATGGGTGATTTCGGTGACCCACGTCATCGGTATTCCGAGTAACGGACGCACCTCATAACTAATGATCAACCCCGGGTACATCTCTGGCAGCTGGGGACTCGTGACCTTAAACGATAACGCGGGGGGCGTGATGTTCGCAAGGTTGTAAGGATCGGAGAAATACTTCCACGCCTCATCGACCGGGATTCCAAGGATCTGTTTCGAGCGAAGACAGTGGAGCATAGAACCTCATTCAGCTGCAGACTGCATAGGGACGGGCTGGTGGCGCGAGCGAATGGTATGCCGACTCATCGGCTCGGGCCGTGAGTAAACCGGAAGCTTACGATGGAAGCGAAGTATTGCGGCCTGCCAGGAGATTCGAGGAAACGTCAGCCATCCGTAACGCACCCCCGCAAGGAACGCGGCGCGCCCCGTGAGAGGTTCTTCGGTTGGCGAACCGGCGACGCTGGACGTGAATACCGTGCGCCCATCCTTTTCCATATTCACATGGATCTCTATCCAATCCCTCGTTCGTTCGACCGTGAAACGATAGTCGCCGGTCCGATCGTAGAACGGGGAGACGTGAAATTGTTTGCTCGCGTGAAAGAGTGGCACACGCCGACTTTCATTCTCGGCATCCGCTTCCGTCACATAAATATGAGTGTCTCCGAATGTATTGTTCACTTCGGCCACACACAATCTCGGACGGACCGAGTCATCGTCGTAGCAGAGATAGAACGTGACGGGATTAAAGACGTAGCCAAGAAATCGGGGAGCCGTGAGCATCTCCACACGTGTCCAGCTTGCGGAGTGCCCGAGGTCCGTTAAGTAACTAAGGAGGCGTTCGAGAATCGAACCTTTCCTACCCGGAAAGTGATCGTCGTCCCATAGCGAAAACATTCCTCGCGCGTTGCGCCGAACCGGACCAAAGGGATTCGCAACTGTGAGCGTGACCAGGTAGGAGAGCGTCGGGTATTGGAACCGATGAATGACTGGCTCAAGGCGGCAATGCTCAACTTTAGTGACGAAGAGCTTACCGCGCATTCTCAACCCCAAATAGAGCGGCAACATCGACGGCAGATCGAACGGCGTCCTCATGGAATCCATAGCCGAAGTAGCTGCCGCAGAAGTAACGTCGGTGTGCGCCCTGGAGCGCGGGAAGACGCGATTGCGCTCGAATGGCCCGAGCATCGTAGCCGGGATGTTCGTATTGAAACCGTTGCAGAACCTTACGCTCGTCTATCTCTGCGGCAGAGTTGAGCGTGACCACGTAGTCCTTGTCCGAGACAATTCCCTGCAGACGATTGAGATGGTAACTCACGACAACTTCTTCCGGCGCATTTGCTCGCCGGACCGCGTTCCAAGAGGCCCACGCGCGCTTGCTGCGGGGCAATACACTTGTATCGGTATGGAGTACCGTGTGATTCGCGTGGTAGCTCCAAGCGCCGAGAACCTCCCGTTCTTCTTCGCTCGGATCCGAGATCATCCGAAGAGCCTGGTCCGCATGTGAGGCGATGACCACCGCGTCGTACCTCAGCGGAGCCTGATTCCGCACATTCAGCACGACGGAGTTCCCCTCTTCCCGAAGAGACTCAACCGGTGATCCAACGAGAATCGTTCCCCGGAAACGCGCTTCGAAGGCTCTGATATAGCTCCGACTACCTCCGACAACGGTCTGCCACCGCGGACGGTCACGAAGAGAAAGAAGGCCGTGATTCGCAAAGAATCGAAGGAGAGTGGCCGCGGGGAAATCCCCCATGGCGCCCATCGGAGCGGACCAGATCGCCCCCGCGATCGGATAGAGATACTCGTCGCGAAGTCCTGGAGAGAATCGATATCTCTCAAGAAAGCGATCGAGTGAGAGCTGTTCCGCCGATCCCCCGTCTTTCAGCTGTTCCTTGCCGATCCGGCAGAATCTGACGAGCTCGAGAAGGAACCGATAGAAACTGGGAGAGAAGATATTGCTCCGCTGCGCGAACAAACCGTTGAGCGACGTTCCCGCATACAGCAATCCATTCAGCTCATTTTCGTATCCGAACGACATGTCACTCGTTCTGGTGCCGACACCCAAATCGGCCAAAAACTTGGTAAACAGCGGGTAGGTCTGATCGTTCAGCACGATGAAGCCGGTATCAAGCGCCTGGCCGTCAACAGAGACGGTATTGGTGTGCCCTCCGAGCCGAGTATCCGCCTCAAGGAGCGTGACGTCGTGGTGCGCCTGCAAAAGGTTTGCAGCGACGATCCCTGCAACTCCCCCTCCGACGACAGCAAGGCGCATCGGATCTCCCGGGTTACGCTCACGCCACACAGGACCCACAAATTTGCTGTTTTCAGTCATCGCTTTTCATCATTGTTATGACTCTAGACTACCAAATTTCGTTTTGATTGACTATACTAGTGTAGAAGGCAGACTTTGATGGTTATAGACAACTGCTAACTGACGGGTGGATTATGAGCGATTCAGGCCCCGATCTTTTCCGAACAGCCCAGAGACTTTACGAACGAGCGCTTCTCGACCGGTCCACGCACGAAGCGGCGAACGCTATTAACGCCGTCCTACAGTCAGGCGCGCACCCTCTGGAGATCTACGAGCGGGTGATTGTCCCAGGACAAGAGTCCGTCGGCACGCGATGGGCGGACGGCGAGATCAGTATCTCGGAGGAACATCTCTCGACCCAGATTTCGATTGAACAGATGAATCGGCTTCGAGCGGTGATGAAGCCAAAGCCACCGCTCGGCAAGCGATGCACCGTCGGATCGCTCAGCGGCGACCAACACTGGCTCGGCGCTCGAATGGTGGCGGACTACTTTGTTCACGACGGTTGGAACGTCGACTTCCTCGGCGCAAGCCCTCCGCTAGATGACCTCATCACATATCTGGAGAAAGCGAAGCCCGATGCGCTGATCTTCTCGGTAACGTTTGAATCCGATATCGAGATGTTGAAGCAGGTCATCGCGAGGACCAGCAAGATGGAGACTCCGCCAAAGATCATCGCTGGAGGGCGTGGTTTTCGAACGTCCCCCTCTTCGAGCAAGATTTCGGGCGCCGCGATCGCGAGCTCGCCAACTCAAGCAGTCGAGCTCGCACGAAAACTCTGTGGAGTTCATGGCAGCGCGACCGAACTCGAACAAATCTTAGCGACAATAGGTGGAAACATTCGAGCGAGACGAAAGGAGCTCAAGCTCAGTCAACGCGAGTTGGCGGACAGCTCGGATCTCGATCGCGCCTACATTAGCGCCGTGGAAGGGGGAAAGCAGAACGTCAGTATCGGAGTGCTCCTCAAGCTCGGAACCTCCCTCGGGCTGACACTCGAGCAAATGCTTCGCCCCAGCGGAGACGGGGCATGATCGCGATTCATCCATGAGAATCTCGATATGGGCATAGTAGTCCCGAAGCAGCAGATCGTCGAACCTCGGAGGCATGAGGTACAGCCGGTCTGCGACGATGGCGTGCCACTCGCCGCGATCACGCGCGAGCGAAAGATGGGTGACCAGACAATTGGAGATGTTGATTATGTGGACACGTTTCGTCGAACAACTCACTCACCGCCGTCGACTCCGAGCGTCCCGGACGTTGGCAGCGCTCTTTTTTATCTCATGGTTGGGAACAGGGTGTAGCACGATGAAACCGGAAAGTTTCGCAGGATCAACCCCCGCTCTCGAGTTCGAGAAGTACTTCGCAGGTGAAACGAAAGGGTATGGCATCATCTTTACCCGTGGCGGTGAGGTGCGGCGTCAGTTTGTTGTCGAAATGCACGGCAAACAGAACGGCGATGTTTTCACGCTCGACGAATACTTTACTTTCCTCGATGGCGAGAGACTGACGCGACAATGGAATGTGCGACGACTCGACGAACACAGCTACGACGCAACCGCATCCGATGTCGTGGGTTCCGGGCAGGGCCGACAGTTTGGATCGGTCGTCCGATGGAGCTACGTGCTTCAAGTTCCGGTGAAGGGGTCGACCTATAACATCACAATGGACGACTGGATGTATCTCCAGGAAGACGGCGTCATGATTAACCGAACAAAGATGTCGAAGTTCGGTATCGGCGTTGGAGAGATGGTCATTACATTCCGAAAGCCCGCGTCTTCGTAACGGGCGTGACTCCCACCCTACCTTCCTTCCGATCGGTCGATGATTCGCGGCGTCTATTTCCTAGGGAGGCCGAGAATTCGCTCGGCGATGATGCTGCGCTGGATCTCGGAGGTGCCCGCGGCGATGGTTCGTCCTCGAGAATAGAGGTAGCGGTGCGCGAACTCGCCACCGAGATGTGCGGATGAACCGCTGAGAATACCCGCCCTCGGCCCAAGGAGCTGAAGGGCGAACCGACAGATCTCTTGAAACGTTTCGCTCCACGACAGCTTATCCAGCGATCCCTCGGGGCCAGGAGGCTTCTCCGAGTAATTGACGAGATGGCTGAGCG
Source organism: Deltaproteobacteria bacterium (assembly GCA_020853655.1). Taxonomy (GTDB): domain Bacteria; phylum Bdellovibrionota_C; class UBA2361; order SZUA-149; family JADYYL01; genus JADYYL01. Next base: position 8,683 of record JADYYL010000079.1, on the reverse strand, counting down.
CGAGCGCCCTCACCGCCATACTTCGAGCAATGAGGCGGCCGAATATTTCCTGCTCCTTCTCCCCAGCGCTACGCTCTCGGAGCAAGTCGGCGATCTCGCTCAGCGCCTGCTCTGACTGCAGGTGACGCGCGAATGTGAGCACCACGCGCTCGAACATCAGCGTGGAGATGGCAATCTCCCATCCGTCCCCAGGTTTCCCCACGACTTGCTCTTCAGGCACAGAGACGGAGTCGAGAAAAAGCTCGTTGAACTCTTCTTCTCCGGTAATCTGCTTCAGCGGTCGGATGGTGATTCCGGGAGTGGACATATCCACGAGCATGTACGTGAGCCCTCGGTGACGCGCGGCTTGCGGGTCGGTCCGAACGAGCATGAAACAATAGCGCGCGTATTGCGCGAAGCTGGTCCACACTTTCTGGCCAGAGACAGACCACTTCCCTTGCTGAAGTTCCGCCGTCGTACGAAGCGAGGCGAGGTCGCTCCCCGCCTCCGGCTCGCTGAACCCCTGACACCACAAGTCTTCGGCCGAAAGTATCCTGCTCAGATACGCCCGCTTCTGCTCGTCACTGCCATGCTTGAGGAGCACGGGCCCCACCATCGTGAGACCAAAGAGCCCGACGAGCTGTGGCGATCTCTGCCGAGCGAGCTCCTCTTGGATGACAGCTTCTTCCAAGATCGAGTAGCCGCGCCCCCCGAACTCGTGAGGGAAATGGACACCCACGAACCGCTCGGCGGCGAGCCGACGCTGCCACTCTCTCGAGATATCGACGAATGCCGTCAGCCCGGCGCGAGGAGGAATAATCGGAGGAGGATGGGAAGCAAGGAACCGTGCGATCTCGATTCGCAGCTTCTCCGCTCGGTCGGTCAGCTGTAACTCGATCACGAACTCGTCTCGCGCAGCAATCGAGACATCTCACCCGCTCGACCACAGACGGCCGGAAAGAGCGTGTCTCTCGCGCCAGAATGGAGAGGCAACGGAAGGAGGTCTTCGTCCTGATACACTCGAAAGGGCACCTTCATCGTTGAGAAATCGCAAAACGGAGAAACGCCAGTCGCCGCCATCGAATTCTCCGTGGCGATATGCAAGCTTCCCTCGCTCAAATTTCGCGAGAACGCGAGAAACATCGTCCCGGCGCCAGACTCGATCTCAATCTCAACGTCGGTCGTTCGACCTGCGTTCACAGCAGAAAGCTCCACATCGCTGGGCAGAAACGTGATCTCGCGGGACGGTCCGCCACTCACTGGGGTGAACTGAATACTGCCTTGGTTGCGCCCTCGTCCGGAGATTTCCCACCCGAGCGCAATCGAGAACCACGCCCCGAGCAGTAACGACTCCGACGGGACGAACCCGTCATGGAGCATCTTAGGCTCAACCGCACAGGTGAGCCGCACTCTCGAGATGTTCGTCACGCCCTGCGCATAACGTTCGGCGTCGAACTGTTCCGCAATAAGCACTCGCCAACGCTCCAGGCGATACCAGTTGAGATCGCGCCGGAGAGCACGAGACGACACGTCGTCCAGGCCCACTCCCGTCGCATCCTTCAGAACGTTCAGACCGGCACCGAAATCAGCAAAGTTCCCCGAGTCAAAGACGGTCATGTTTGCTTCGGCTTCCAGTGTCCGAATGAGCGTCCGAACGCCACTGGCTGAAGTTCCACCCAGCGCATCACCCACGAGAAGGAGCACCACGGGCACGTCGGCGGCGTAGAGGGAACGGAGAAGATTCGGGACAAAACGCAGGCCGGCCTCACTCGCTCGCACATGCAGCTCCTCGGAACAGACGTGTGCGCCCGAACGAGCGAGCACGCATCTTGAGGACACGCTCGTATCGAGCTCTGGGCCGTTGACGTCACCGCACCGGAGGATGAAGAAGCGAGAAGGATAAGACACGCACATCGCGGTCACGATGTCGTCGATATGCCCCGCGGGCACTGTTTGATCGTCCGCGCGCGAGATGATGACGAAGTTCGAAAGGATTGCGCGAACACGAGTATCCCGTTCGGCGCCTTGCGTGGGCTGCGCGGACATATCAAGAGCGGCGGTCTCCCGCCATACACGCAGCAGTTCGCGTTCAATCTCCGCTGGATTGACGTGAACCTGTCCGGAGGTCGTGACTGGTGTCTGCACGTTCATTTCAGTCCACCTTTCTGATCATCTCGAGCGCGGGCATTGGAAACAAATCCTTCAAGCCATCGCTCTCAATATTGCAGTTGCGCATCATGCTCTACAGCCGACGCCAACCGCTCCCAGTCCCTGACACGAGGAGTTCCTCTGACGCTTGTGGGCCCCACGTCCCGGCATCATAACCGAAGACCGGAAGCGCTCGAGCGGATCGATCGCTCCATGCCTCGATCACTGGCGCCAATACGTCCCATGCCTGTTCGATCTCATCACTCCGAGTGAAGAGTGTCGCGTCTCCACGCATGCAATCCAGAAGTAATCTTTCATACGCCTCGGGAGGCTCAATGCCGAATGAGCTCCCATAGCTAAAGTTCATATTCACTGGCTGAACCTGCACCTGCGGTCCAGGGGGTTTTGCACTGATCTTCAATGCAATCCCCTCGTCCGGCTGGATCTGGAACGAGAGCACGTTGGGAACCACACGCGAGACGTCCTCTTCCTGAAACAAACGATACGGCACATTGCGGAAGAAAATCGAGATGTCGGTCACCCTTTTTGGCAGTCTTTTCCCTGCGCGCAAATAAAACGGCACGCCAGCCCAGCGCCAATTATCGATAGCGAGCTCCAACGCCACGTATGTATCAGTTGTAGACTCAGGATCGACGCCGTTTTCAGCGAGGTAGCCCGCGACCTCTTTCCCCGCAACCGTTCCACTCTGATATCTGCCACGGATAACTTTCTTTCCGACCTCACCCTTCTGGAAGCGACGGACAGAGCGCAGCACCTTGACCTTCTCGTCGCGCACCGCATCCGCCTCAAACGCCACCGGAGGCTCGAGCGCTACCAGCGAAAGGAGCTGGAACACGTGGTTCTGAACGATGTCGCGCAGAATCCCCGCCTTATCAAAGTAGCCCGCCCGATTCTCGACGCCGATGCTCTCGCACACGGATATTTCAACGTGGCTGATGTACTTGTGATTCCAGATCGGCTCGAAGATTCCGTTTGCGAATCGGAAGACGAGAAGGTTTTGCACTGTCTCCTTCCCGAGATAGTGATCGATCCGATAGATCTGATCTTCCTCGAGCACTTCAGAAAGCTCCGCATTCAGCGCGCGCGCGGAGGGCAGATCGTTCCCGAAAGGTTTCTCGATAATCACTCGCGAACGAGCCTTTTCCGATCGAGGAGCGAGTAGACCAGCTTTATCGAGCTGTGTTGCGATTGTCGCGAAGTATTCAGGCGCGGTTGCAAAGTAGAATACCCGATTGCACAGCACTCCGGACTGAGCATCGATGTCGTCGAGCAGCTTCTTCAGATTGAGATACGCAGCGGGATCGTCAAACGCACCCTGGACATAGAAGGAGCGCGAAGAGAACTCATTCCACACCGAATCGTTCAGCGGGCGCCGTCGCGAAAACTTGCTGACGGAATCGTGGATGCCGGTTCGGAAAGTCTCATTTGAGAACTCGCGACGGGCGAATCCGATGAGCGAAAAATGCGCCGGGAGAAGCGCGTCGACGCTGAGATTGTAGAGTGCGGGAATGAGCTTGCGATGCGCGAGGTCCCCAGTCACGCCGAAGATGACCACCACGCACGGCTCGACGTGCAAAACATGCTTCAAACCTACGCGGAATGGATTCTCCATCACGTCTCCTCAGACGAATTGATGTGGCGCCGATCGTGTGCGGGGCCGAACAGAAGAGGAGGAGTTGTATTTACTCCTCCGTCGGGGAGACGGTGTCTTTGCCTCCCCTTCTCCAGCCGAGGCCCCTGCCCACGACATCACTTCCAACAGCTCTGTCTTCTGCAGTTCCCCTCCCGCTCGGGGAAGGAGATGCTACTCGAGACTTTCCGAAGGTGTTACGACACGCTCGGCTTCAAAAACTGGAGAACAAGTCCCGAGCAGAGGGACGAGCTCTGTCCCTTCCTATCCAACCTGTTTGAGCTTGGTCTCGATCGACTTGCTCAGCGCGGCGAAGGAATCCGCGAACTTCTTCACGCCGTCGGTCTGAAGATCAGCGATGATCTTTTCTACGTCGACGCCGACCGATTCGAGTTCAGCTTGCATCTTCAGGGCTTGGGCGACGTTCTCGCCAATACTTTCCCGGACCTCACCGTGATCAGCAAACGCGAGCACCGTATCATGCGGCATCGTGTTAACCGTATGCGCACCGATCAAGTTCTCGACATACATCACGTCGCGATACTTCGGATTCTTCGTACTGGTGCTCGCCCACAGCGGACGTTGCACCGCAGCGCCGGCCTTCCGGAGATCATCGAACTCATTCGACAGAAAGATCTTCCGGAACGAGTCATACGCGACCTTGGAATTCGCGATCCCGAATTGACCGAGTAGCGACTGTGCCTTCTCGGCCCTCGTCGTGTCCGATGTCTTCGACTGCTCGATTACCTCGCCAAGTCTTTTGTCGATCGCAGAGTCGACACGGCTCACGAAAAAGCTGGCAACGCTGCGGATTGAACGCACATCGCCGCCACGCTTCACGCGGTTGCGAAGAGCGGTGCAGTAGGTGCGGGCGACCTCTTCGTAGTTCTTCACGCCGAAGAGGAGCGTGATGTTCACGGAGATCCCCTCTTCGAGGAGCGCCTGCACCGCGGGAATCCCCTCGGGCGTTCCTGGAACCTTGATCATGATATTTGGGCGATTCAAGCGCGAGGAAAGGCGCTTGGCTTCTATAAGGGTACCCTGCGTATCGCTGGCGAGTAACGGTGAAACTTCGATACTGACGAAGCCATCCTCTCCCCCACTCTCGTCGTAGATCGGACGGAGCAGATCCGCGGCTCGAGCGATGTCCTCAAGGGCAAGCTCCTCAAAGATCTGCGCGACGCTCAGCGAGCGATGCGAGCCAATAGTCTTGTCATAAACCGCGCTCTTGCTGATGGCGGCGTCAAAAATACTCGGGTTCGAGGTCATTCCTCGCACGCCGAATTCCTCAATCAAACGCTTCAGCTCTCCATTATCAAGCATGTCGCGAGAGATGTTGTCGTACCAGAGGCTTTGGCCGTATCGGATCAGTTGTTGAGTCGGTTTAAGTGCCATTGAAATTCCTTATTGGGGTGCCCCTTCACCAGGGCAACCTTTAGACGGCAATAGAGCCCTCTCCTTGGATTGCCTCCGGAGTTTACGAGGTTCAAGCATGATTGGAAATAATTAAGCACTCCCAAGTATTTACACGCGGACACCGCGGCATCCACTTGAGAAGATGGGGTTGGGGGCTCGTCACTTGCCCCAAGCAGGCGAATGGATGACGTCATCGCACCCTTGGCTTCGCCCCGAACAACAGCAGCGCACAGATTTGAGATGACTGATCCCACAGTAAAACGGCGTCGGCGGGAGAGAGTTCCAAGCGACGACTGCTGAGTACTGGGGGACAAGAAAAGCGAGGGGGCGGAAAGGAGGGAATGGAGAACACCAACGCGCACAGGCTTCAGCCCAGCGCCGGAGGATTCTACCAAAGAAGCGATACAAGAAGCAGCGCCTTACGGCTTTGTCTGCTTCTTCTCTTCGCGCTTTTCGAGTTCGCGCTGGACTTCCATAGTCATGCGCAAAAGCCCGATTTCAAGGGCGAGAGACTCGGTTCCGAATCGCGGCGTAAAGGTCGGCCGTCGTCTTCGTTTCCGGCGTGATTGTGATTGTTCCATGAGTCGGACTTCTTCCAACGTTGCGCTATTACTATCCGCCAACTTGCCGCAACCATCTCTACATCCGCCAACAACAAAACCACTACAACGAAAACTCTCGATTGCACGAGTTCCACCGCACACACAAGGTTTATGCGGACCCCTCCCCTGAACGTGCCCTATATGGCTTATACTTTTACATTTATTACAACTTTGGGACAAAATCGCCCCGCGACGGCACAGGTTTCAATACTTACAAGGACATATCCACAGCTCAAATCGGGGGAATAGCCGCCTACTCTGGCCGCCGGCCCCCTCGTTTCGCCACCCCGTCACGAATCTCTGGTGTTCTCGGGAAGGTCTGATTAAGTCAGAGCTTCCCGACCAGACGCCGAGGACACCGTTAGTCGCGGAGTGACACTCGAGGGCAGGTCCGCGGAGCGACGAACCGAAAAGGAAGTGAGGACATGAAGAATCCGAAGCGCAGCGAAGTCGAGCAGGAGTTCACCTGGGATCTGACGCCACTCTACGTAACGGCAAAGGCCTGGCGCGAAGAGTTTGAAGCCGTTGAAAAACAGCTCCCCAGTCTCGATGCGTTTCGCGGCAAACTGGGAGAATCGGAAGCGACGCTACTGCACGCCATTGAATCGTACCTCGGCATCGCGCGGAACGTGGAACGGCTTTACGCCTACGCGCACATGAAGAGCGACGAAGATACCTCCAACACGGAGAATCTCGGACGGCTCGATCAAATCACGAATCTGTATACCCGCTTTGCTGCGCAGGCGAGCTTCATCGACCCTGAGCTTCTCGCGATTCCGGAAGCGACTCTGACTCGCTTTCTCGCTGCGCCGCGGCTCTTGCCCTATGCGCGATACATCACTGAGATCGTCCGCTACCGCGCCCACACGTTGACGACGGCCGAAGAAGAGCTCCTCGCCAAAGGTGGGGAAGTCTTCGAAAGCGCCGCGCACATCTACTCCCAGCTGAAGAATGCGGACATGAAGTTTGGGACGCTTCCTCTCAACGGATCGGAGGTCGAACTCACTCACGGCAGCTACATTCTGTTTTTGCGAGATGCGGATCCGGAGACCCGACGCCGAGCGTATGAGCGCTACAACGGGAAATTCTTGGAGCTGCAGTTCACCATCGCGTCCGCACTCGCGGCCTCTGCCAAGAAGAACGTGTATGTCTCGAGTGTTCGGCGATACCCAACTGCCCGCGATGCGGCGCTCTTTCCGGACGATGTGCCGGGGTCAGTCTATGACAATTTGATCGAAGTGATCTCCGACGGTCTTCCCTCTCTGCATCGATACTATGAGCTGAGGAAAAAGGTTCTCGGTTTGTCGGAGCAGCGCCTCTCAGATGTCTACGCCCCGCTCGTGTCGGACGTTCGGCTCCGACACGAATATTCGGAAGCGGCGGAACTGGTCATTGAAGCGCTTGAGCCGCTCGGCAAGGAGTATACCGAGGTGATGCGACGCGGGCTGCTGAAGGACCGTTGGGTCGACGTCCACGAGAACATTGGCAAGCGAAGCGGGGCGTATTCAAGTGAGGCCTACGGCGGACCCTGCTATATCCTGCTCAACTACAAGGAAGAGGAGCTCGACCAGGTCTTTACGCTCGCGCACGAAGCCGGCCACGCGATGCACTCGTATTTCTCGAACTCCACGCAGCCGTACCAAGACGCGAAGTATTCGATATTCGTCGCGGAAGTGGCCTCCGAGTTCAACGAACAACTTCTCGCGTTTCGCCTTGCACGGAAATTTGCGGATCAGCCAGAGGTGCGCCGCTACCTGATCAATCACCAGCTCGACGCGATCAAAGCCACGCTGTTCCGCCAAACGATGTTCGCCGAGTTTGAGAAGCAGGTGCACAATCTGGTCGAGCAGAACGAGCCGCTCACGACCGATACGTTCAAGACGTTGTATTTGGCACTCCTGAAGAAGTATTTTGGACCGAGCGTGCTGATCGAGGAGAACGACTGGATCGAATGCCTGCGTATTCCACACTTCTATTCTGCGTTCTACGTATACAAATACGCGACTGGCATCGCCGCGGCGATCTCGTTGGCAGACTCGGTCATGAATGGAGAGAAGGGCGCTGTCGCACGCTACCTCACGTTCCTCAAAGCGGGTCGCTCAGGATACCCGCTTGAGGTGCTACGCGCGGCGGGCGCTGATATGTCGAAACCGGATCCGATTCGGCGTGCCGTTCAGACGTTCGATCGACTCCTGACGGAGTTTGAGGCTCTCAGCGCTTAGAAACATCCATAGGTGGTGTGCCTGCGTGGCCCACCACTGGTGGAGACGCCACAGACGCTTCGCTGAAACGCCGGGGAAGGCGTTTCAGCGCACATGGCGCACTAACGCTTTTGCGCCAGGAGAACTGCCTTGCGAAGGCGAATCGTCTTCGGAGTGACCTCGACCAATTCATCGTCCTTGATGAACTCGATCGCTCGCTCGAGCGTCATTGGCAGGACGGGAGTCAGGATGATGTTCTCATCGCTTCCCGATGCACGCATGTTCGTGAGTTTCTTCGACTTGCACGCGTTGACGTCGAGGTCGTTGTCGCGATTGTGCTCGCCGACGATCATCCCCTCGTAAACCTGCTCTCCAGGGGCGACGAACATCGTGCCGCGCGGCTCGAGATGGAAGAGCCCATAGGCGACGGTCTCGCCGGTCCGATCGGCAACAAGCGAACCCGTGACCCGGGTCGGGAAATCACCACGGTATGGCTCATACCCTTCCAGGTAGGAATTCATGATTCCGGTGCCCTTGGTGTCGGTCAGGAACTCGTTTCGATAGCCGATCAATCCCCGTGATGGGATCGAGAACTCGAGCCTGGCCCGCCCGGTCCCGTGATTCACGAGATTCACCATGCGACCCTTCTTCCGCGAGAGCTTCTCCGTCACGATCCCAACAAAGTT